>JAGHBT010000047.1 GCA_021160845.1 bacterium
ACTGCCGCCGGTGCGGTCAAGATCCTGTATGCCGTCTGCTTCTTCCAGATCAGCACCCTTGAGAACAGCGTTCCCATTCACATTTACACCATTCATCAAAGCATCAAGAATCACTCTTTCATCCACGTGCCATATCATAAGACCGCTCCCGGTATCATATTTCTTGACTTCCATGCTATCTCGAATAACTCTTGTATAGGGATTTGTATCCTGAGTTAGATAAAAATCAAACTCCGCCCCGAGAAGTGTATCTTGATTCTGTGGGATTCCATCTTTATTTATATCTCCAAAATCGAAAAATCCGTCAAAGTCGGTATCATGAACCCTGTTTACAATTAGAAAATACTCAGAAGGACTTAAATTTATCCTCACCATTTGAGTATCCCCATGCGAAACCGAATTAATATCTTTCAATTCCACATGGTGATCCACATCTATCGTCACGGCTTCAACCCAACCCATAAGATATCTGTTGAAAGCCGACGGGAAGGCTGGCACAAAACCAAGGGCGTTATACAGGCCATACGACATCAAACCGAAATTTCCTATACCCTGCGAATCGGGACGGCCCGAAGGGGTAGAGTCATAGAGAGGCAATAGGCCAAGCCGCTTAGCAAACTGATACGCGTATATCCCGAGAGATCCAAAGATATACCCATCCTGGGATGATTCCTCGGGAAGTATCAAGATATTATCAATATAAAAAATATTTCCGCCTTCAAGATCATTAGTTGGAATACCTGGTGTTTCCAGGGTATCCATGAGAATTTCCTTCATCTCTTCCGGTCCGATAAAACCAGACCACAACTGGCCGGGAGAATCCCCAAATATATCGGTTTCACGTCCGGCGCCGGCATGGATGATCGCAAAGACATCATAGCTGGAATAATCTATCCGGGAGTCAGTTGAATCCACAGTCTCCATGAACATCTCCACCATCTTCGACGACCATTCTTCATCACTCTCACCGTAATACTCCTGGAGCTGACTCAACTGAATTACTTCATCAAATAAATCGCAGTGAAGGCTAAAACGCCCCCCGGAGGCACCAGAATAATACTCTTTCAGATGACGAAGCTCATTTGCAAAATAAAGAGAATCATGGGAGGGAAACTGCATGGAGCCGACATTGAACTCACTGTTTTGAAAAGAAACTCTGATTGCGAGTAACTTCATAGAATCCACGCATTCGATAGCGCCTTCGACCAGTTTTCTGGTTGCCTCTTGCTGATAATATCCAAATCCAGCAGAAGGAACCGACCTATTATTGATCAACGGTATTTCTTTAGCTTCAAGGCCCGAGCCGGGATAAAAACTGCTTAATAATAGAGAGAAAGTTACTGCTAAAAATACATTCATAGATTCCATAGTAGACGAATAATAATTAAAAACCGGCATAATAACAAGAAAAGATAAAGGGAAGAATGGAACCCTGATGCCGCCCCTGTTCGACAATACCATGGTCATTCTTCCCTTTGGTCGACCTTCAGGGTAACAAAACCCTAATCGCTGTCAGCTTTTAATCAGGCGTTTCGTATTACAGGTGTAAATCTCATTTCTCTGTCACCCTTGTTTCCTAACACTTGGGGGTCCGTCGACCGATACACACACTGGCCTTAGTCCAGTGTTGTAATAACCTCTATCTATCTCCGAAAGAAGGGGATATTGTTAATCTCCCTTCATCATCTTTTCTTTCTATCAATCCGGGAACAGGTGCCGGTGAAAAATCTGTGTTCCCCGGATCTGACTGATATGCCCACTTGAACCTAGCCCAGCTTTCAGTTTTATCCACAACAAATAACTTCACATAGTTGTATGACCCAGGTTCTGTTTGTGTCTTAACTACATAGAGATGGGATATAATAATCTCCGCTTCGCCCGAAGGCGCCCAACCTTGTGTCGGAGCATAATTAATAAGATGAAAATTATCCACATATCCATAATCCTGGATACTGTCCGCTAAATTATTAACGATAAATTTCTGAATGCCTTCTGTATCCTCGGCGATCCAGATATCAGTAGTTACAGAATTGTAAGGTTGAGCTATGTTACCGCAGCTTGACAAATCATAACCGCTTGAATCGGGCTTCCAGCCGATTTCATAAAGCTTCAACAACCCCTCGTACCTTGGTGTCGCTGTTACAATATAACTAAAATCACTCTCATTATTTCCTTCATCAAAAGCGATTAACCCATAATAATGCTGCTCGCCATTTGCAGGTCCATCGTATTCAAAACTATAATAATAGGGATCAGGGGTTTCATCATTGACAGTACCTATCCTGTTGTATTCTCCGTAAAGAGAATCTCCCTGATATATATCATAACCGGCGATATCACTCTCGGGATTTGGATCCCACCAGATTATCACAAAATCATCCCTATTTTCCGCGTCTATTCCACGTGGGGGAGAAGGAGCACAATCTGAAGGTACCTCTATCGGAACTTCTACTATCTTTTCCTCTTTATCACAGGAAGCGATTAATACCAGTATCAAAATAACAAATAATGTAAAAAGCCTTTTCTTCATCATATTCCTCTCACCTTCACTTAAGCAGTACGCAACCACTGTGCCATTAGAATCAATAAATGAAAAGGGGAGACAAAAATGTGTTTTCATTAAGTTCAACTAATTGTAATGCAACATAATATACAGGAATACAAAGAAATCTGGCAAAGAAACACGCAGAGCATGTGTTTCGATTTTTTCACTGTAACTGTCGCTTCAATTAAACACAATTGTCCATTATAAAGGACATACCCCCTGTGATGTTTATGAATGAATTACATTACTTAGACGATATAAATTGGGGAAAAATAGACATTAATTACTGGCGGGTAGATACCATCGGCTACACCCGGTCTGTGTGCTCGTAGATCAGGCAAAAGTCATC
>JAGHBT010000010.1 GCA_021160845.1 bacterium
ATGTTAGAACCCGGGGGGCAACTTCTTTCATTAGGTTGTGACAATCCATTATCAGTGTCATGACTTCTTCCTGGGTTCCCTCGACTGTGGTCTGCATTGCGCCCATGCGATAGTTAAGTCCCGACTTGTCTATCAATAATATAATTTGAGCTACATATTCACTCAGGGTTTCGCCAAGCCCGAGCGGTGCGACAGAAAAACTTGCAAGCATCTTTACCCTCCCTGTTAATGTTAAAAATGAAGATTCTTTTTCACTAATATCAGCGTTGCCGGTTTTTTACCATAATATTATTTTGTAGAGAAATTGTGGTTTCCCTATGTGTCAGAATTGTTGTCGTGTTTAGGTAGAATCTCCAGGGGGTACCCCCTGGAGAGGAAATTGGGGTGGTAGGAGGAGTTTTTAGATGGCAAATTATCCTGAGAGAGTTAAAGAGGCTATGGTAGTGAAGCTAACATCTTTGAATGCGCCAAGTGCTGCGGCATTAGCTGAGGAGGTAAACATACCGCAATCAACCCTTTCTCGTTGGGTGGGATCGTGTTGCTTGGGGATGCGCTGGAATCCGGTGCTGAGACTGTGCGAGTCATGGCAGCCAATATCATCAGTATTCAAGCACAATAACCGACATATTGCTTTCGACAATGACTTGCCTTTTTAATATTGGCGAGGGACAAGTAAATCAATTACAGAAAGTTGTTGAAAGATAATTAAATATCTCTTACAATTAACTAATGGACGTTCACTTTCATTTGACGACAGTTCTGAAAGTAGCCGGGAGAGCATTGATAAAGCAGGTTTTGTTATCAATGATATAGACAAGTTTCTTATCCATTCCACGATTTCTGCCTGGAAGTAAGTCGCTCGTTTATAAACAGAATCCTCTAAACGGTAAAATAGAGACTCTATCCATTGATAGAAATATATAAATCTAGCTATTAGAAAAAGGAAGGAAGTTTATTGATGAAGTTTGATCAAGAGAAATTGCAGGATGTTTATAATCTAGGAAACAGCAATATTGGATTCGCCCACAGAGCTAAAACAAACCGGAATTCTCATTTCTCCAGAATTGCATCGGCTTATGAGGATCTAAGAACAACGGATATTGAACAGATTATTTTTATCAGGAATAATTTGCATAATCTTACCAGTCTTAAAGGTGCCGATATAGGATGCGGTTGCGGGAGATACACTGCAGAATTGTTCCGCATTTTAGGAGATAAACTTCATCTTACATGCATTGATGAAAATGAAGATATGTTGAAACAACTCACAAAGAACCTAGAAGGAAAGGATCTACAAAATTTCGACGCTGTAAAAGCTCCTGCCAACAATCTGCCAGTAGAATCGAACTCATTGGACTTTATAGTTTCCTTCAATGCTATGCACCATTTCGATATTATAGGTTTTCTGAACGAGAGCTCTAGAACCCTGAAAGACAACGGATACCTTTTTATCTACACCCGCCTCAGAAGTCAGAACAAAAGAAATATATGGGGAAGATATTTCCCAAAGTTTCACGAGAAAGAAACCCGTTTATGTGATCTTGAGAAGTTTAAAATAGTCTTAGAAAAAACACGACTATTGAAATTGGATTCTGTTAAATATTTTATGCATAAAAGAAGAGTCAGCACGAATTGGCTCATAGGACGCGCTATTCACCATCACTATTCTACTTTCGATTTATATGACAGGAAAGAGTTTGATAATGCTCTACTGAAATTTCGAAAAAACATTGTTGATAATTTTAGTAACAGAGATGATATTTTTTGGGAAGACGAAAATACAATGTTCGTCATTAGAAAAAATGTACAGTGAAAGTTTCAACCTGATACCTGTCCTTCTTCTTGAAAGCCAGAAATCTAACCTTTTGGCTGGACCGGTTTTTGGGTAAGGATCAATGAATAGAAAACACTTGCAGCTGTCGGATCTCCCCGTCATGCTAGCTTCAGAGCGTCAGGCGCGACAGGGAAGCCCCCAGCTGAAGCGAAGATTGTAAAATGGGTTGGTGTAAAATTAAATTAGTCAGCATTTTCGTTTTACAGTTTCCGCATCGGCGGTAAACGGATGTTCTTTGTTGAAGCCGAGAAGCCATCTGTGGATATTAAAAACGATATCGGCCCGGCATACCAGGTGCGGCGATACGGTTACACAGCCAAAGTGCCGCTTTCCGTTGAGGAAGATCTCGATAACTGGTTAACATTCCATGATCAAACTTCGCGCTCGATTTCAGCTGTAAAGGATCGAGCTATTCAGCCGGGAAATTTGAGTGTCGCTGATCAAGCGAGTATTCTTGAAGAGTACAGAAGGGTTGGAAGATCACTCGCAAGCACTTTTAGTTATCATGAGCATTCCCGATGAGATGCTTGGAAAAGGGCATTAATTGATAGTTTGGCTTATCGGGTTCTTGTAAGCCCGGAGTTTTCTTGATAGAATTGGCATTGAATCGGGGTTGCCGCTTGCTCTGTGTTGCGAACGCTCGAAATGTTAGAAGAAATTATTTTAAAAAAGGATGTTAAAGGATGTTAAAAGATGGTTAAGTCATTTATTTTTTGTGGGTTAGTTGCGGTGTTGCTCTGTAGCAATGCATCGGCACAGGTTAGTGGGTTCGGCTTGGGGATTATTCTTGGTGAGCCTACGGGAATAAGCGCAAAGCTGTGGAAAGGAGAAACCACAGCAATTGATGCTGCTGCCGGCTGGTCATCAGGGAAAAACAGTGTTTTGCATCTCCATGCTGATTATATTTTCCACAACTTCAATCTGATTAAGGTGCAGAAAGGGAAACTACCTTTTTATTATGGTATTGGGGGAAGAGTTAAATTTGCAGATGATACAAAGGTTGGCATTCGCATTCCTGTGGGAATAAATTATATATTTGCGAGTGCCCCATTTGATATCTTTCTTGAACTTGTTCCGCTACTTGATCTAATGCCTGACACAGAATTTGATATAAAAGCAGGTCTTGGCGGCAGATATTTTTTTTAGTAGACTGCCAAAGATAGCATCGCTTAAAACCTAAAAGATGTTATATGTCGTTGTTATCTGCTATAGCGAGTTTCTCGGTGAACAGGAGTGAAGATGAGGAATATATTTATAATATTATTTAGCTGTGCAATGTTTTTAATTCAGCCAAGTGTTTCATTTTCGCAGGACAGCCAGTGGAGATATAGTTACTTAGATTCGATTCCCTCCTTAAAGTTTCTTAATCCTGAGGGTCAGTTGTCTGGCAGTTATGCCGTTGGAAAAGAGGATATAGATATTAGTATTAAGGATTGTGGTAAGTATGCGGGGCAGTTATGTATATGCCCTGCCGCGGGATTTCGTATAGCGACATTAGGCATCGAGTTTCTTTTCTCGGAAGATGAGTTTCCCACAAGATCTGAATTTTATCTTATTACTAGCAAGGATCATATGGTAAGTGATGTTGTAGCATGCATATTAGGCGTCAATAGGAGAATCGATAATAAGAAAGCAACATATTTTGTTGATCCTGCAATTCTTGCAAAGCATAGAGAGTGGCACTATTATATAGTAAGAAAAGATAATATGAAGGCTTGTCAGATTATCTATGTTAAAAGAAAGTTAATACCTGACGAGGAAAATGAGAGATTAAAGAACATTGAAGAAAGGCATGAAAAAAGTCGGACAAGTGACGAGGAAGAGGCGTATTTTAGTCGGAGGATGAGTACGCTGGTAGAAAGCATTTTAAGAGGTGAAAAGGATCATTTGTTTATAGTAAAGCCTTTTGCGTATGAGAAGTTGAAAGAAATGTGTCCTTATTTGCCAGGTTTGAAGAGCCGTTGATTAGGAATATTCACACCCAGTAAAGGAGCTGAGATGTTTAGCAAAGAAACATACAGGAATCGAAGGGATGAGCTTAAAAAGCAGGTGGAGTCAGGTATTATTCTCCTCCCCGGTAATAATAATTCTCCTATGAGCTATAAGGATAACCCCTATCATTTCCGTCAGGACAGTTCCTTCCTATACTATTTCGGGCTCGATGAACCCGGCCTTGCAGGGGTTATTGATGTTGATAACGATGAAGAAATTATATTCGGAGATGATGTTGCCATCGAGGATATTATCTGGATGGGGCCTCTCCCGAAACTTGTTGATAAAGCCGGGAAGGTAGATGTAGTTGTAACCGATGACGGTTTGGTTACAACTACATCTACCTTCCCGGCTTTATCAACAAGTTTCGGGAGAGGTCCCA
>JAGHBT010000241.1 GCA_021160845.1 bacterium
CCAATAGATAGACAATAATTCCACAAAAAAATGTTTTAAAGATTTTGTTTATTTTAACTATTCCCCACAATATATTTGAAACGTCAACAAAGAAGGAATATATTGCAATGCGAAGATAAATAACAACCGCGCAGAGATTAAGCGTTTCAAGAGATTTGATTGAAAACTACAGGGAGAACTCGTAATCGATAAACATTCTGCCCGAAAGGGATGTCCATAATGATTAAAGAACAAATTCTTGAACTTAAAAAGAAAAAAGGCATCAGCATTCTTGCTCACAATTACCAATCTCCCGAGATTCAGGATGTCGCGGATCACCTGGGCGATTCCCTCGCCCTGAGCCGTACGGCGCGCCATCTTGACGTTGATACGATAATCTTCTGTGGTGTGCTGTTCATGGCTGAAACTGCTTCTATTCTATCACCGGAAAAAAAAATTATTATCCCCGACCTTAATGCGGGGTGCCCCCTAGCGGATATGATTACACCTGGCTCCCTCCGGGAGTTAAAAAAGAAACACCCCAAAGCAGTTGTGGTAACATATGTTAACTCTACAGCTGAAGTTAAAGCGGAAACGGATATCTGCTGCACCTCGGCAAACGCGCTGGAAGTAGTAAATTCGATACCGAACAATAAAGAAATCATCTTTGGGCCTGACAAGAATTTAGGTTCATGGGTTGCTTCACAAGCAAAACGCGACCTTATCCTCTGGGATGGCTTTTGCGTTGTCCACCAGAAGTTTTCCACCGAAAAAATCGAAGAGTTAAGAACAAAGTATCCGGGATCTGTGGTTATGGTCCATCCGGAAGTTCCCCCTGAAATTGAAGCGGTATCCGATGTGACTCTTGGTACCGGTGGGATGATTCGTTTCGCGGGCGCGAGCGATGCCAGCACCTTTATCGTCGGAACGGAAGTGGGCATGGCCTACCGTCTAAAAACACTCTACCCGAACAAAAGTTTTATTCCGGCATCTTCCGGCGCCGTGTGCAAGAACATGAAGAAAATTACACCGGAAAAACTTCTTCAATCTCTTAAAACCCTAAAGCCTGTAGTCACTGTTCCCGACAATATCGCCGAAGCGGCCCGGAGCGCGATTGAAAAAATGGTCGAAATTAAGTAAGACTGCAGAGCTTCCTTATTCCGTACGAATAGCTCTTTTGTGATTTCCTTTCAGACTTTAAATAGTATGATACATATTGACCGCAGTTGCTTCCGATAGAGTTTTCTTCCAGCTCTCCGACACTTAGAACAACATCGTATCCGGCGTATTTCAGTTTGTCTATACGGTCATAGTTTTTCCTGCCGATCTTCAGATATGAAGAAAGTTCGTTTTCTTCAACCCGTTCGGTAGGATTAACCGGTGTTATTTTAATCAAATAATTTTCGGGATCAAAATATCGGCGCAAAATATCGCTGTCTATTGCCGCTTCTTCTGTAAGAGCAAAATTTAATGTTATTTTTCTGTCGCCCTTTCTGAAAAATCTATTGCCATACCTCGCTATTTTTTCCAATCCCCATTTTCCCATAGGGATAAGCCAATCCCGCATCTTCGGGTCAGTGCTGTGAATGGAAAACTGAAGCTGGAACCTTTCTTCGTAAAACTCCTCCTTGATCTCCAGGAGTCTTTCAAAAAACTCTTCAGACCCGGCGGGAGCAATTGTCGATACCGCAGGCATAAGCCCCGGAGCGTTATAACGCTCCGGCAATTCCGACAAGACATCAAGGACATTCGGATTAAGCGCGGGTTCTCCCATTCGGGCAAACTGAATCTTAAATTTCTCCGCCGGGACTTTCATCTCCGGATACCGTTTTTTTATCATATAGTCAATCTGAAAAAAAATCTGTTCAGCGGACAGCCGCCCCCGGTATCCCCCTCCGGCGTCACACATTTTGCACCCGCACGGACATCCAAACAGAGTTGACACTATCAACACCCATTTTTTATCCCTGGAAACCGGGGGTTGTATTGACTCGACAAACTCTACCCCTCTTCCGCCGGTTGTTTCAGCAATATAGACTATAGCAATATCCTCTCTACCCACACTTGATACAACCTTCATAATTACACATGTATCCTTTCCGCTATTTCCATAGCCGCTCTTAATCCATCGCCAACCGATATTGCTACTTGCCTGTATAGCAAATTTCCCACATCGCCGGCAAGAAAAAGCCGGCGTTCTGATTCTAGAAATGCCATTTTCCTCTCAATTCTTTCCGAAAGGAAATCAAGCCTGGGCTTTCGACCTATCGCAAATAAAAGATGATCCGCGGTAATGCCATCTTTGTCCTCAAAGCCTTTTGGTAGATTAGCTTTCATACTCTTTTCTTTCTTCAATTTCAAAAGAAGTTCCCCGTTCTTAATGTCCACTTTGCCAATTTCGACCTCTCTAAAATAATAGATTTTTTTATTTGCGAGAACCCTTTTATAGAGAACCAACAAACACCGGGGAGACTTGCTCCTTCCCAGGATTAAGACATCATTTTCAGATGATAGGGTTACCGCGTAATCAAACGCCGCGTCTCCGGCTCCCACTATCACTATTCTCTTTCCGTATAGATTCAGTATTTCTTCCACATTGTAGTGAACCCTTTTTGAAGCGGCGCCGGATATTGCAACATCGAAATTCTCGCTTGGCGTTGTTCCGGAAGCCAATACAAGATACTTAGTCCGCCGTTTTCCCGAAGGGGAGCCTATACTGAAAAGGCCTGAAGAATAGTCCGCTATTTTAACCTCTTCTTTTAAAACGCGGATCTTGTACTTCTTGAATTGTTGTTCAAAACGCTCTGCCAGACATCGACCCTTTATTCCTTCGGGGAACCCCGGATAGTTTTCTATAAAATTCGCGCTGCGAAGAAGGCCTCCGATACGTTCTTTTTCAAAAACAAGGGGGTTGACATCGCTGTGTTTTAACTGGATTGCCGCCGCTATACCAGCAGGTCCGGCTCCGACAACTATCACTTCTTCATCGGTCATAGCGCTCATTCTTCCCCATCTTCCAAGACATTCACTACATCCTCAACAAACACCGGTATAGCAACCCCATGAGAAAGATTAAGAAATGTTGCTTTGTGAAAATCCATATTATATGTTGCCGTAGCATCCACGGGGAAAAGAACCTCAAAGCCCCTTACAAAAGCGGATCTCGCGGTTGACTCGCAACAAAGATGAGTCATTACACCAGCTATCACGATCCTTTTTACACCTATTTCCCGAAGCGCCTCTTCCAGGTTGCTTTTGTAAAAAGCGTCATATTGCGTTTTCCTGACAACCTGCCCCACCCCCTCAAGCTGGCTGCACAGTTCACTTAAAGGGTTTTCTTCGACAATAAGCTCTCCCCACCATTCCCGCATCATATGCGCGTCCTCGGCCGTATTAATGTGCCGGGTAAGAAAAACAGGTTTTCCGGCTTTCATAAACCGTTCTGCCAGATACTTAATTCTTTTGATTACGGGAGGCGCAGCGGGTATAAAAGCATGGGAATTTTTATCGAGGAAATACCGCTGCATATCCAATATCACCAGAGCCGTGTTCGACAAGCCTTTCCATTTCCTTCTCAAGCCTTTTAGCTCAAGCTCTTCAAGAAGCTGTCGTGATTCAGCCGCGATATTTTCTTCAGTAAAATATTTTTTTTTCATTAAATACTTTTCAATCCGGCAATTCGGGGAGCTTATCGATTCCTGCCTTTTTTGCCTCCCGTAACATAATTTCTTTTATAGCTTCCGATTTCTCAAATTCGAGAGGTGCAGAATTATGTGATTTTAAAATCTTCGCGACCCTGCCTGAAGCCCTCTTTAAGATATCCCCCTCACTCACATCCGCTTCCTTTTCCCCCATAGCACGATCTATAACCGCGTCCGGTAAATATGCTTCTTCCCGATACCACTGCAGCGTGCTTTTAAGAGTCAAGAATGTCTTTTTCCTTATTCCCTCTTCAATAATTTCCTTCGGACGATCGGCCTCTCTTAATTTTATCCCCTCCCTGAATCTTTTTGCCATCATACAAATTTCATGATCCAACACCAGTTTTTCCATGCTCTGGCAAGTCTGGAAATTATGCATTCCGGGACCTGAAACATTATTCACCCCGCTAAGCGCGGCAACGAGCGCGCTCATAGCCGTCTCCATACCCGCCTGATAGTCTACCGCTTTGGAATCACTCAGCGCCATATAGGCGTGCGACGGCAGCCCGAGATATCTCGCGATCTGAGCACCCGCTCCATTTATCATCTGCGTTTCAACAGCCCCCATGGGTGTGGTTGCTTTCCTCATATCGAAACAGGCCGGCGACCCACCGTAAATAACCGGAGCGCCGGGCATTGCAATCTGATTAATCACTATACCGCTCAGATTTTCCGCGCAGTGCTGTGTGACGGTTCCAACCAGCGTAATGGGAGATGTGGCGCCAGTCAGTGGCATCGGAACAATCTGAACGGGGATTCCCGACTTCGCGCAATCGACAAGGTTACCGACTGTCAACTCAGACCAGGATAGGGGAGATGTAGGACAGCAGTCAAAAATCGCGATCGGTCTTTCTTTTAATTCTTTTTTTCCCCCCCCCACCACCTGTAACATCTCCCTCATCGGTTCAAATCCATCCAAGCTAAAAGTTCCCGTAACCACAGGTTTGCCGGAAAATAACAGCGCTAAATAAAGCCTGTACCTATCCGCTATTTCCTCCGGCACATCACCCGGCACAAGGGCTGTGCTTTGAGCGTCGTAGGCCTTAAGTGAATCTGTCAGTCTGGCAAATTGAACCAGATCTCTACTGACAGGAGTTGCTGTTTTTCCGGCGCCGTATCTCAGTATTTGAATTGCCGATGAACCGGGGTTAAAATGCAGATTCCATCCGCCAATATCCATAGCGGGCTTTCCGTATCTGTTATAAACAATTACTTTGCCCGGAGCGGTTTCTATCGCGTTTCGAACCACCTCTTCAGGTATAAATGCTCGGGAATTAGCGATTCTTATCCCTGCTTCCCTAACAAGGGACAGAACCTCCTCGCTCTCTATGTAAACACCTGTTTCGGAGAGGATGGCTATAGCTTGCTCAACGATTTTTGCTATTTTTTCTTCTTCAAACCATTTGATCTGCGTAACATTTTGCATCATTTCTTCTTTTTTGATAATCCCTGTCCGTTAAACAGCTCCATTTTTCCTTTTAGAGTTTTTCCAGGAAATTTTTACCTCTTAACCTTACCGGCGTTTCTGATATATGTATGGCGAAAGATATCGATTTTCGCGGAGACATCATCATGCTACTCGCCAAAGTGACTCCTATCCTGTCTGCCGGCAGAAGTTCAAAAAGATTTCTCTGATTAGCTATCTTCCATTCCCCATATCCGGGGCTCGCGCGGGGTGATATTTTTTTTCCTTCTCCGGTAGCAATTTCCGCTATCTTGTTTTCGATATAATTTGCCACCTCCTCAGCAGCCACAGACCCCGCTGAATCGAGCAGTACGGCTTCCAGTATCGAGTCCTGTCTGGAAAGAAGGCCTACTTCCTTCTCCAACCTCTCTCCTATCGTACATACGGAAAACGCCATTTTCTCAAGTGAATTAAAAATATCCGTTCCACCCAACTTCCTCCCTTCAGTGATCACATAAATGCCTCTTGGTTCTATCAAATTCGACGCGCGATCAAGCACCCTCTCGATTTTTTCCTCGATACCTTTACCCTTCCAACTTTCCGCTCTACCCATACTCCCAAGTATTTTAAGAAGCTCAACCTCTCTAATCTCTATTTCTATATTGCCCAGTAGTACCGGCTCCATCTATTCTCCCCGTTCCTTCCCTAAATCTTCCAGCTTCCCTCGAACCACCCTTATAAATTCCGGCGTAGTACCGCAACAGCCACCAACAGCGTCGGCGCCTTCTCTTACTATTTTCTCGATATCTCCGGCGAAATCCTCCGGGGACTGCGTGTAGTGTGTCTTCCCTTCCGTCAACACGGGCTGTCCCGCGTTTGGCTGAAAGAGAAGGGGTATATCTGTTTGAGCCCTTAGCTCTCTTGCCAGTCCTATCATCGGACTACTTCCCAGCGTGCAGTTGGCTCCTATCATGTCGGCGCCCTCCCGTCCAAGGATCTCCGCCGCTTCCCGAGGGGTATTCCCCATAAGTGTAAAGTGCCCCCTTGGCTTCTTATCGAAAGTAAGCTCCACTACTACAGGTTTGTCCGAAACCTCCTTCACCCCCCTCAAGGCCTCCACCGCTTCCCTCAAATCACTCATGGTTTCTATAAGAAAAAGATCCACTCCTCCCTGATCCAAAGCACGAGCCTGCTGCCTGAAAGCGTCTCTTGCTTCATCTTCCCTCAAACTTCCAACAGGAGAAAAGAATTGCCCCGTGGGGCCTATATCACCCGCCACAAGAACGCGACGGTCTTTGAACCTTTCCGGCGCCTCGCGTGCGATAGCTGCCGCTTTCCTGTTCGTTTCCTCAGGATCTAGCATCGCGCCATATCTTGATAAAGATAATTTAATACCATTCGCTCCAAATGTGTTCGTTTGAATAATATCCGCGCCGGCTTCTATATACTTAACATGTATATCTAAAAGATCCTTGCCCCTTGAAAAAACCCAGCTTTCCGGTATTTCATTTTCTCCTAACCCCGCGTCTATCAACATAGTTCCCATCGCCCCGTCAAAGAGCAGAATTTTCTTGCAAAGCAATTCCTTTAGATCAAACCTCATGTTAACCCCTCACAACAATTATATCTTTTTCAACTGCCTCCGATTAACTCTCCGATAAGTTTTACGGCGGCCACGGCATCCTTGGCATATCCGTCAGCTCCTATTTCATCGGCCCACCTTCGGCTGCAAGGAGCTCCCCCAACGATGACACGGAACTTTTTTCTGATCCCCCGTTCTTTAAGCGCCTCGACTATTTTACGCTGTTTCTGCATCGTTGTAGTAAGAAGCGCCGAGGTAGCAATACAGTTTACTCCCCTCTTGCTCGCCTCTTCTATAAATATGTCCACTCCAACATCAAACCCCAGGTCATAGACTTCAAATCCGTTCGCGGAAAGCATTGTCGAGACAAGGGTCTTTCCTATATCATGAATATCCCCTTCAACAGTACCAATAACCAATTTGCCCTTTCCAAAATTTCTTTTCTGTTGCTCGGCGAGAACTGGATTAAGAAGAGAAAGTGCTTTTTTAATCGCTTCAGCCCCCATTACGAGTTCTGGAAGAAAAAAGGCGCCATCCTCCCAGAGGCGACCCACCTCCTCTATCCCCTTAACAAAGCCATTTTCGATAACATCAAGTATCGGTTCCTTTTTATCTATTGCCTCTGTCGCCAGTCTTTGAGCGAGGTCGCTGTCTCCTTTTATAACCGCCTGTTTGCATTCTTCATAAAACTGCCGCATTTCTCTCCATTCGTATCAGTGCGGATTTACTGCTATTTTTCCACTTTCCCACGGTTTACCGAACGGGCCGGATGCTATCGAACTATATTGCCCCCTGAAGGCCAACCGCTGCCAGAGGTTAACCCCCGGTCCAACACTATTCTTTCTCCACCGATTCAAACTTCTCTTCGATACTATAACCGGGGATAATGTCCACTGGGATTTTTGCCAGTTTTAATAGAGATTGCTTTACATCGTTCCCCATATTTCCATATTCCTCTATTAAACTGCCGGCAGACTCATATGAACCATGCGCCTGTATTATAAGCAACTCATGTAGAAGTGATTTGACCGCCTCCGTTATTTTTTCAAAATCCACACTCCAAAGCCCCGTTTCCTGATCCAGAAGATAGGCTCCCTTTTTTCTGAAATAGTTAAACGCTATCATATTCGCCCTGCCGTGAGATTCTTCTACGCCAAATCTTACCGATCGAAAGAAACCCGCGAGGAGAGAAACCGCGGTTTCTCTCTCCAGCTTTTCTGGAAAGACTCCCTCACGAATAAGATAATAAAAATTATACTCTCCCCCGACATCTGCCTTCGCTTCTTCAATAGCCGAATATCTCTCTCGGAGGGCTTTACCAACGGTCGTTTCCGTGCCGTCTTCAAGAACAAGTCTTCCGGGGCCAAGCCCGTGTGTGAATTCATGCAGAAGTATATGGTTAAAATAAGCCTCAAACGTAACCAGCGGTAATTGTTTCTTGTCGATAACCTCACCGGCGATAGGTAAAAGTATCTTTTCAAATTTAGCCCTGCATATATTGCGGAGCATGACTTTCTTGCAGCCCTTGGCTTCACGAACCCGCTCGTCATTGGGTAGATTAAACGCGAGCGTCTGTACACCGGCCTTCGTGTCTCCCGCCGCGAAAATCTCGTCGACAACAGACACCGGAGAAGACATCCCCCTGTTAAAATTTTTGTATTTGTCCTCTATCGGTAGATTTTCTTCCATTTTGAGAAGATAGCTTTTCAGCTTTTCCAGTCTCTTGCTCTCTTTAGGATCCCTGACGCAGATAAAGGCTTCAAAGGCAGTTTTGTAATTAAACAACCTGTCTTCATAAACCTCATATGGCCCAATTGTAACATCAAGAATGCTATCCTTTACATCCATCCAGGCCATATTACTTTGATAATAATCGTCACTCAGGAAGGCGTTCGCCCGTAATCTTAAAAACTTTGCCAGCGATCGGTTTTTTGTTAAATCTGCGGCTTCTATCAAATACCCCGCGGCTCTTTTCAATAAATCTCCGTAATACCGCGAATAAGGCACCGCTGTGAGCCCGCCATCCTTATCTCTGCTTATAACAGTATACCCACTTTCAAATTCTTCTCTGTCTTCCTCGTGGTTCTTAAGCCATAATTTAAACTCTTCTCTTGTCATATCCTCCGGGTAAAAAGCCGCCCCTTCCGGCTTGAGTTCCTTGCCGTAAAAGGCGTTATCTCCATCCAGCCTGTCCCAGGGACCAAAATTAACATTAAAAAAGCGGAGGAGATATTTATCCCCCTTCTCCTTTAATATATTTTCTACTTCAATATTCCGCTTTGATACCTGCCTTAGAAAAATCTTGTCAATTTCTTTGGCGGACATATAGAGTTTCTCAAGAACTGCCGTTTGATTCTTGTCCAAAAGGTTCCAGGGAACAGCCACATTAACCGGGGCATAGACTTCCAACTTTTTCCTTACAACATCTTTGCTCACCTGTTTTACCTCTCCTCCTTTGCATCCCGTGGCAATTGCTATCGCGCAAAATACAAAACCGGCAATCAAACCTCTGAATATAATAAAGTTCCTTTCCATATCCTTTGATGCTAATAAAAAGAATCTTCCGGGAGAGAACAATCAACCAGGCTGATCTGCGTCATCCTGATGAAGTGTTTTATAAATTTCAATGCCAAGCTCGTCCACTGAATAGGGCTTTTGTATAAAACCTGTTTTATCACTTTGCAGAACGCTATTATCCAAATGGCCTCTGTTGAAACCACTAGAAACAAGAATGGGCATTCCCGGACTTAAAATTCTGATCTTTTTCAGGAGATCACAACCGCTCTCACCCGGCATCACAAGGTCCAGCACTACAAGCTCTATCTTTTCTTTTTCCTTTCTGAATATACTCAACCCCTCCACTCCATCTCTCGCAATCAGTGTATTGTATCTCAGCTTTTCGAGCATTTCTCGCCCGAGGTCTCTGACAACCGCTTCGTCATCCACCAATAGAACCATTTCCCCTTCTCCCAGCGGCGCAATCTTGGGTTGTTCTTTTTCTGCCGTTATCGTTATTTTTTTACTGCTCGCGGGAATATATATAGAAAAAGTTGTTCCTTCACCTATTTCGCTATAAACATTCACGAAGCCGCCATGCTTTTTGATGATTCCATACACCATATTAAGGCCCAACCCTGTCCCTTCTCCTCGTTTTTTTGTAGTGTAAAAAGGTTCAAATATTTTGGCTTTCGTTTCATTATCCATTCCCACGCCTGTATCTGAAATTGAAATCCTCACATACAGTCCAGGCTTCATATCCAGACTCAATCGCGGATAGTTGTTATCTATAAAAATACTTTCCGTTTTTAGGATTATTCTTCCCCCATCCGGCATCGCGTCCCTGGCGTTGAGACAAACATTTAAGAACGCCTGTTCAAGCTGAACCCCAGATCCGACAACCGGCTTGAGATCTTCAGCCAAATCTGAACAGATCTCAATCTTTTTATCAATCGACCTTTCTATTAGCTTTAAAACCTCCTCGACAACCGTGTTGCAGTCAACCACTTCTTCTTCCCCAATGTCGCCCGAGAAGCTCAGCAGCCTGTCAGTTAAACATGAAGCCTTTCTGGCGGTCTTCTCAATAATTTTCAGCTGTTCCCAAAGTTGTGTACCTTCTTCGGTCGTATCAATAATAAAATTTGTATATCCTAGTATGCCTTCCAGAAGATTGTTGAAATCATGCGCTATTCCCCCGGCTAACTCACCAACGATCTCCATCTTCTGTGATTGAAGCAGAAGCTTCTGCAACAGTTTTTTCTCTGAATTGTCCGTAAAAATATTTAGGCACCCTGAGATATCTCCCGCTTTATTACATTTGGGCGTCATATTGAACACTATTTCCTGTTGTGTTCCATCTCTCTTATTTACAAGGACTTCCATATTAATTATAGGGTCGCCATTCATGAAAGATTCATGCATCTCTTTTGCTTTTTTTTCCGGAAAGAGATCATTCGGCAACCTATTGCCGATCATTTCAGAGGAAAGGTAACCTGTAAGCCTTTCCGAGCCCTTGTTAAAAATCCTGCACTTTTCCTCACCATCCAGCAAAACAACTCCTATAACCGAACTTTCCAGAAAGGAAGTAACCACATCCAGAAGCTCGGAATAATTCCGGTATTCACTTTTTAAATCTTCAGCAAGTTGGACATTTTTACTATTCTCGATTTCTGACACTTTTTTAATCCTCCATACTTTTCCCCTTATGCCATTCTGCCGCCACCCTGTCTAAAGCGGAATAGAAATCATTTAATCTGTAAGGTTTTTTCAAGAATGAAGCGGCTCCTTCTTTCAAAAGCTGTTGTATCACATTATCCTCTCCGTACCCGCTGGATATGATAACTGGTATTTCAGAAGCAATCTCCTTTAACTCATGGAACACCTCCTGCCCATTCATACCCGGCATAATAAGATCGAGGATAACAATATCTATGTCTGCCTTGCCTTTTTTAATTATATTTAAAGCATCTTTTCCTGATAAGGCGGTTATTGCCCTGTGTCCCTTTGTCTCCAGCATTTCTTTTGCCAGGCCACAAACAATTTCCTCATCATCTACGACCAACACCCTAAGTGTTTTTGTAAGGGTATCTTTGCGGAATTGAACTGTCGGTGTTGTCAGCTTCTCTGTAACGGGCAGGTAAATGACCACCTTTGTGCCTTTACCCTCATAACTTTCTATCTCCAGTTTTCCCCTGTGATTTTCAATTACCCCCTCCGCTGCAGACAACCCCAATCCCCTGTGTTTTGATCCCTCTTTTGTCGTGAAGAAAGGCATCTTTGCTTTCCCCAGGACATCTCTTTCCATTCCATTTCCGTAATCCCTGATTTCTATACAAATAAACTTGCCGGATTTCATCCCGTTCAAATATATATCACTGTTTGTGCCGATGCTGCGATTATAAAGTTTCGCTTCTATTTTGCCGCCATTCTGCATTGCTTCCTTTGCGTTCATACAAATATTAAGGAAGGCTTCATAGATTTGCGATGAATCCCCCTCAATATTTACAAGCTCCGCATTGTTCTCAACAGTAAATGGTATGTGTTCTGTGGGAACCACACTCATCGTAATAACTCTGTACAGGATATCTTTGACATCCACTATCTCAAGTCTGTACTTACCTTTCCTCGAAATGGAAAGAAGTTGATCGGTGAGTTTTCGCGCTCTTATCCCTGCTTCCTCAATTTTATCCAGCTGCTTCACCCTTCGATCATATTCCGGCAGGGAATTTCTGACCACGGAGGAATATCCTATCATGGCCCCTATCATATTATTAAAGTCATGCGCCACACCACCCGCCATTGTAGCAATATTTTCCATATGTTTTTCTTCGAGCATGCTTTTTTCAATCCGTGTTTTTTCACTAAGATCGGCCATAGAACCCCGCAGAGCCGGGTTTCCCTTGAAATCAACCGTATTTAATTGCAACTCGATTTCCCTCGAATTTTTTGCCAGGTGAAACACCCTGAAGTACTTTCTGCCTTCCTGGTTTCCATTCCGCATACAAGAATCTACTATTTCTTTGATCTCTTCTCTTTCTCCGGGTTCAAGAAACTCTTCCAGTCTTCGCCCCTTGATTCTTCCGGCGGACACTCCAAGCATCGCGGGAAATTGACGGTTGAAAAATTCGATCCTACCATTTGCTATGAGGAAAAAAGCGTGAGCCTGCGTTTCAACTATCGCTTTGTACTTGCTCAATTCCATCTTCGTTCTATCTAATTCAATCCACTTTCCAACTCCGAGATTAATAGCTTGAGATATCCCTTTAATAAGTTTCTCTTGCCCTTCAGTAAAGGTTTTGTGTGGGACAAAGATACTCACCGCCAAATAATCATCCGTCTTTTTGCCGCCAACTACCCAGAACATTTCAAATGATTTAACGGGAATAATTGTTCGATGAATGGCCTCCAGGGATTCTTCAGAGATAACCCCGCCGTTAGCCATCATAATAATAAATTTCTTAAATTCATTCTTTTTCAAACACTTCGCGCCCGAGGAAATCAGTTCTGAAATCCATTCATCAATCCATTCAATTTCCCCTAACGGGTATGTCATACCATTTAAAAATTGATAATTATTATCCTCGTTCTCAAAAACTATAATTTTTGATGTCTTTTCCTTTCGATCAACAAAAAAGACACCGAAAGATCGAAGTTCCAAAAGATCAAGATTATAAAGCGAGACTTGCCTGAGAGCGGCTTCCAAGTCTTCCGCCTCCATAAGTTGCTTTAGGATGTAGAGGTAGGTCGCGGTGCCGGGAAGGGTGGCCACCTTTCTCGCGGTTTTGAAATCTGTTTTCCCCTCGGTTGTTTTTCTCCCAGCCTTTTCCTTGTCAGCTTCCCTTTGGCCGGTTCTTTTAATCATTTGTCCTTCAATGGTCTAAAACTCGCAACTTTTTCTATTACTAGCCAGTAAACCAGAATAGCCCCTTCAAGTCAACTCAATTTTCCCTTTTCCAAAAAGGTTGATCGGGGAAAGATGAAACCCCTTTGCAGGAAAAGCCGTAAAACCCCAACGCCCGGCAAAAAAGAAGAAAAAGGACTTGAAAGCTCTTAATTCTAATCAAGTTAGATCAAATTTTTCCATTGCGCGGTAGATTGTGCTGCGGGAGATACCGAGTTCCCGTGCGGCAGCTGATTTGTTCCCTCCGGTTTTTAGAAGGGTGGAGATTAAAAGTCGCTTCACATCCTCGGGATCTTTCGTTAGGCCTATTGCCGGTATAGAGCGAATTTTCAAAAGTTGCATGTCGCTGAACATTTCGTAATCCGTCTTAAAAATATAATGTTTCCTGATTTTGACGGGAAGATCACTTTTCCTTATTATCGCTCTGTTTCTACAGCGAAGAGCGAGAACCTTTGCCAGGCTCACGAGCTGCCGCACATTCCCCGGCCAGTTATACCCGTCAAGAAGCCTTAAAACATCTTCTTCTACTGCGGAGCTACATCCAAATTCGTTCATATAGTAGCTAAAGAGGGGATATATATCATCCCTATGTTTTCTTAAGGGCTCCAGCACAATCGATTCGACAATAATTCGGTAATAAAAATCCTTGCGAAGTTTTCCCGACCTGAGAAGACCTGTTGGATCCTGGTTAGAGGCGGATATTATTCTAACATCCACATCACGTTCTATCGATTCGCCAACCCGGCGAATTTTCCCCTCCTGCAGTACCCGAAGAAGTTTTGCTTGCTGCCGAACGGAAAGTTCCGAAATCTCATCGAGGAAAAGCGTTCCTCCGGATGCCCGCATTACAAGCCCGGCATGATCACGCAGGGCGCCGGTAAAAGCACCCTTCCTGTGTCCAAAGAGTTCACTCTCGAAAACCTGGTCCGCGACAGACGCGCAGTTCACAGCCACAAAATCCGCTTCGGGCCGACCGCTTAACTTGTGTATAAATCTCGCGATAACCTCCTTGCCGGTTCCCGTTTCCCCTGTAATGAGTATTGGGATACTGCTCGTCGCTATAGTTTTCACCTTCTCTACAACCTTTTTTAGATGGGAAGATCCCGCCACAAGAAAACCACCATACAACCAATGTTTTTCGAACAAGAGCTTGTTGGTTTTTGAAGCACCCGCCCGCCCTCTAAGCATACCATTCAGTCTGTTCGCAATATCCGAACATTCGTGTTCTTTCACTTTCAGCTCCAAGGAATCAAATACCTGTGAGGCTTCGCCCGCGCAGCTTTTCCCCTCCCGAACCAATTCCATTACCCCGTCGTGCATATCTGTTATATCTATCCCGGAGATATGTTCCAGGAAGGATTCGGCGGCTGTTTGAAGGGTCTTCGCCAATTCAAATTGTTCCTTGATAAGACGAAAAATTGTAACGGCTTCCTTGAAATAGGAGCGGGCAACATCGAAATTTCCTCTTCTTGCTTCAAGAATTCCGAAGGAACGCAGCGTAGCTCCAAGTTCATGCCTGTCATGAAGATCTTCGGCTAATTTTAAAGACTTCAAGAGTGCCTTTTCGGCATCTTCCAACCGTCCAGCGTTAACATTCAGCTCTCCAAGGCGCCGACTCACCTCAAGCATAATATCGCCATTAGGCGCGATATCAAGAGCTATCTGCCGGGCCTTTTCAAGCAATAAAAAGGCACCTTCAATCTTACCTTTAAGATAGCTTATCTCCCCCAGGAATTTACACGCAAGGGCAACCCCTCTCTTATATCCCGTTTTCTCGGCAATACTTAACCCCTTGCCAATCAACTCGTTCCCTTTGGATAGATTTCCGATAAATATACATACCCTCCCCCTGGCGATATACGATTCGGCCATTCTTATTTTATTTCCGGATTCATTGTAGTATTTCGCGGCAGCCAGAAGGTTCTTCTCGGCCAGGGAATATCTTCCCGTTTTATAATCGAGAACACCTATAATATGCTGTGTAGCCGCCATTTTATTCCTGTTCCCTATGACCTTGAAATTCTCGAGCGCTTTATTGTAATATGTCTCCGCGATTTCAAAGAAAGATCGCTGAAAGGCAGTGTAACCAAGCATGTAAAGCACATTTCCAAGCATTAAATTATCCGCTTCAGAACGGTAGTACTTACGGCAAGCTTGAAAATGAATATTAGAAGCATGGTAATCACCTTTCCAGAAACAGGCTTTCCCCACGCAAAATCTTATAAAGAAACCCATCTCGCCGGATTGAATATCCGCGGACAAGGATTCAAGGTAACGGATTGCAATCCCCGGGTCTTTCTTTTTCAAAAGAAGCTGGTATTTTAGAGAAATAAAATCCTTCTCCGCCGTTATGTCCGGATACCACTTTTCCAAGCCCGCAATGAGCTTTCCCGCCTTATCGTGAATCCGGTTGTGGTAGTACACCCTCGCTGCGAGAAGCCACAGTTTACCGTCGCCATTAGCTGACACCTTATCCAATGCGGATAAAGGCAGGGTAATTGACGGTCCCATGCCCTCAATCACCCTAAGAGCAGTTTTGTGGTCTTCCTTCTCAAGAAGCCCGCTTATCGTTGTGATTACTTTTTCTATTTCTGCCATAGGTGTATATTACCTCGCGGGCTGCTATATAACTCACTTGGAATAACCATTTCACCCACAAAGTCGCTTCGATATACCGGGCTTCCAGTGCATCTGCTTCCCGTCCATAAAGTTCAGCTGACATTATACACTACCCCGCATTGAACTGTCAAGCGATCCATTTTCGAATAATGTATCATTGTGTTTTTTTGTGTTACTTTGTGTTTCACGCCATAACAACTATTATCTACGAAGGTTACACTCTTTTTCGGAGATGCTTGTGTTATATGATACACCGATTTATGTTTCTAAACCTTCTGAAAAAGTGAATGTGTTTTGAAAACCCGCATATCTAAATCGAATCAATTATACGGCCATCTTCAATAATTACTGATGGTTAACAATTTTATCACGGGCTAACAAGTCCGATAACTATACCCTCTAATACCACCCCTCGGGACTTTGGTCCCAATATTGCGCTATATAAGGGGTTACTGTGCCCTCAAAGGGCTCATGTTATCCAGGTATTTGCTGGCGCCGGATTTCATCAGGCGCCGCGCATAGCGGTTAGCGCGCAAGATTCTTATATGCCGCCCAATCGTGAGTGGAGAAAGTTATTTAGGTTGAAAGGGGGTAACCGGGCCGGAAATTAACACGCTTCTAAATTCTTTTCCATTAACAAAGTAACACAAACAATGGGAGTGTTCTTTATTCGATTAAAAAAGCCAGGAGTAATAATGAAGCAGAAGCTGATTTTGTTATCTGTCTTACTTGTTTTGCTGCCTGTTTATACACTTTCGGCAGCAGATATCGCACCGCGTGACTTTTCACCCGTACAGAAGGGTTTTGTCACAACCGGCGAGAAAGTGCTTCCCTACGCACCCTCTCGAATCATGGTCAAATTCACGAAAAATAGCTACATTAATTCCAATCTGAAGGTCAATCTTCAGAGAGGAACAGCTGTATCCGGCGGAATAACCGGTATAGAGTCATTCGACGCGTTGAGCCGTGATATTGGCGCGTTAAAGATATCACGTCCATATATAGAACTGAAGAACCGCGTTGAGGCCTTGCGCCTTGGAATCGATCGCTGGTTCATGGTTGAGTTATCAGATGGGGTAAATGTTTTAGATGCGGTCAATCGCTACGCAGACGATCCAAATGTTGAATACGCGAGGCCCGATTTGCGTGCTTTCCCGGCAGTGGTTCCAAGTGATCCCTTGTACCCTGACCACTGGGGGCATAACAACACCGCGCAACTTCCAGATGTGGATTGGGGTGGAACATATGGACATACCCTTTCAACCACAGTGGGCACCCCCGGTTTCGACGCAAACGCGGAAGCCGCGTGGAGCGCCAGCCAGGGTTTCGGCAATTCCAGTGTAATTATAGCTATTCTCGATTCAGGCGTCGATACCAGCCATCCGGACCTTACTCTGGTCAGCGGCTACGATTTCGGCGATAACGACAGCAACCCGGACGACGACTCCGGCTCAGCCGGACACGGAACCTGCTGCGCTGGTGTGGCCGCTTCTAAGGCTAACAACGGTATAGGAGCTGCCGGCGCCGCGCCTGGATGCAGTATAATGCCTTGCAAGGTCGCGGACAGCGGCGGATCGATGTATTTCTCATATATAGAAAACGCCCTCTACTGGGCTGCCGATCACGGTGCCGACGTAATCAGTTTGAGCCTTGGCGCTTATGTCAGCAATGACCCAGCGACAGACGCCGCCATAGAATATGCCCACAACGCCGGCTGCGTCATTCTTGCAGCGACCAGCAATGACAACGACAATATTCTCAGCTATCCAGCAAATCACGCTGATGTGATAGGGGTTGGGGCTGCTTCACCATGCGGCGACCGCAAGCGCAGCAGCAGCAGTCAAGCTGACCTTAATCCCGGCGTTAATTCCGACCCGAACGGTTACACCTGTGACGGGGAACGCTGGTGGGGTTCCAACTACGGTTCCACCTCCCAGGACGCAGCCGGAGCGGTGGACATTCTTGGCCCGACTATTTTACCTACAACCGATATCTCCGGTAATGGCGGATATCAATCCGGAGACTACGAACCCTTCTTTAACGGAACCTCGTGCGCCACACCCTACGTGGCGGGCGTTTGCGCGCTTATCAAGTCCGCTAATCCAACATGGACAGCAACTCAGGTTCGTAACCAACTCGTTAATACGGCAATTGATATTCAGAATGTCGAGTCAGGTCCCGGTTGGGACCGATACAGCGGTTACGGCATGGTTGACGCAGAAGCCGCAGTCGGGGGAGGAACAGGCACAGCTCCTGCTGCCGCCTTCGGCGGAGTTCCCACTTCGGGCAATGTTCCTCTTACGGTGAGTTTCACCGATCAATCGACGGAATCCCCAACCTCCTGGAATTGGAGCTTCGGTGACGGCGGAACTTCAACCGCCCAGAACCCGTCCCATGAATACACTGTAG
>JAGHBT010000092.1 GCA_021160845.1 bacterium
GGACTGGATTATTATATAGATTATTTACTCATGAAATTCGGGTTGGGGTATATAAGATTCAAAGCCAATCATCTCTTACATACCGAAGGAGAAATAAAAGGGGTCAAATTTCCATATTATAATACCATGGATTGCAAGATGTGCGGGAATTGCAAGAGAACCCATGTGGAAGAACTTAACGAAAAGGGATTCTTTACTGTTTATGTGGGGAACGGTTACAGTGACCGCTGCCCTGCCGAACATGCAGATATCGTTTTCGCGAAGGCGGATCTTCTCAGTTATTGTGAGCTTGAAGGTATTGAACATATTCCTTTTACAAATTTCAGAGATGTAGAGCGTGAGTTTTCAGCGAGATACAAATCCTGATCTTTGAAATCACTTTTTAATCGAAAGTTGGCCCGAAAGCTAAGGATTATCATTTCCAGTTGTTAAAATGTGGCTGACAGATATGGTTTAATCGAAAGAGATTTTAGTTTTTTGGGCGGATGATTCATCATTACGCTTGATTATCGCTGTTGTATATATATCACTGACATAATCGATAAAATCGAAAATTTCATCCTTATCGACAGTTTCTTTTCGATTGAGGGCATTTAGACGATCCATAACCTCATTGAGATCATTTCGCGTTGTGAGCCTTTGTCTGTGAGATGACCAGAATTTGTTCATTGTATAATGGAGGTCTTCGCGGTAATTTATCCGATCATCGACAGAGATTTTCCGGGCTAATTTGTTTACCTGTATCATGTACATTTGCTTGGGGATAACCTCTCTTAACAGAAAAAGTATGATTATAGTTGATAACGCGATGCTCAGTATGATGACTAATTTTTTATTCATAAATCAACCTTTCATTCCGAGAGGGTTTTAACAAACCAGTCTTCTGTTTTTGCCAGCGCTGAAAGAAGTTCTTCGGTTGGGGCGGTCATGGGATCTTTTACTCCAAAGCTATGGCCGCATCCCTTTATTATGTCGAATCTCATTTTGCCCGCCCTTGGAAATTTAATGAGTTTTTCAGCTTCTTTCAAGCTGACCGCGGCATCCCGTTCACCATGGATCATAAGATGAGGTATTTTTAGTTTTGCCGCCTGAACGGGAATATCATACTTTCCGCGGTTTGAATCAATATCTTTATAATAGGAATAGTTAAGATATAGCGGTGTATCAGCTCTGCTGTCTTGAAAAAGAAGTCTGCCGGTCCTTGCCCATTCCTTTTTGCGTCTTTCGGTATAGCGGTCCAGACTTGAAGGCGCGGACCAGGTAACAAGGGATTTAACTTCTTCAAAACGGCGCGTGGTCAGTATAGAGACAGCTCCGCCTCGGCTGTGACCGAAGAGCCCCCAACTTTTCCGGTTTATCGCAAGTGGAATGTGATCTTTCCTGATCCAGGTAAGCACATTTTCCAGATCCCGCATTTCTCTTGTAAAGGTATCCCGGGCGAGTTCTTCCGGTTTTGTTATCCTGCCGGTTTCTTCATCTGTTCCGTTCATTGAAAAGCTGACCGTCAGTGTGTGAAATCCTCTGGCGGCAATACGGCGGGAAACAAAGGGGAACCATCCCCATCTTTTATAACCGAGGAATCCATGGCACAGGATGATTACGGGGAGTTTTTCCCCCGGCCGCTCTGTTCTGATATCCGCATGAATGGAAGGGGCGTCACCGTTGTCTATTCTAATCTCCTTTTCGAATTTACACCTTCTTAACATGTCGATCTTTCCAAAATTTTAATTCACAAATATTCTATCGGTTGATTGGAGAATATGAAATGTGGTTCATACAGTCAAATATAATGCGATACTTGCGTTCAGGACAATTATAGAATATTATGATTTTCAGTGTAAAGAAAAGGAATGGAGATAAGGTTGGGAAAAAGAATTATTATCGGTCTTGTATTGACACTGATTATTTTCTTTGTCGCCAGGAGATTGTCAACGAACAATCCGGAATATATAAATCTTGAGGAAAATGGAGTCAGGGTTGAACATTCTACGGTTTTTGAGCAGGTAGGAACGGGGAAATCGGTTATCCGGGTTAAAGTAACCCCTTCTGATAGTATATCTGTGAGCCTTATCTATATTAGTTTAAGGGATAGTGTAAGAAAAGACGTAAAAATGATAAGAGGGGATTCGGAAATATGGGAAGCCGATTTACCCTCTTTGAATAAAGGAGAAAGACTAAAATATTCTTTTGTATTCTTCCGGGATGGAAAGAGAGTACTCAGAGTGCCTGCCGACGGGGGTTTTTATCTTGTAAAATACAAGGGGGATATTTCAACCGTTGTTCTTATCCTGCATATTATATTTATGTTCTCCGCTTTCTTTTTTATAATCGAAACTTTTCTCGGGGCTTTATGGATATTATTGTCCGGAGAAGCAATCGGGTATACAATTAAAATGATGCGAATCGCGTTAAGCTTCCTCTTTATAGGGGGATGGCCGCTTGGTTTTATATTGAATTATCAAAGGTTCGGCCCCGTTTGGGAGGGATTCCCTTTCGGATGGGATATTACGGACAATAAAACACAGATAATCTTTCTTTTTTGGCTGATTACTACTTTTCTTGTACGGGGCAGTTTCTTCGGTCGCGGGCAAGAGGGGGATGTGATAGGAAAGAAGCAATACGCCGTAGTTGTTATTATTTCCTTTATTGTTACCGTGGGATTATACCTTGTTCCGCACAGTTTATGATTCTAATAGAAATAAATTTCATTGTGGCGGTATGGCAAGGGGTGGTGGAAGCTGGAGTTTTAGAAATCGGCTGCACCCGGGTTATGATAGAATGAAGAATCTTTTCGCAGGACCGGCTATTTGCCTCGCGCCTCTCGCGGGGTATTCCGACGCGGTATTTCGGCTTCTCTGCTTCGAATTCGGAGCGGATTTCGCTTTAACTGAAATGATAAGTGCTGAGGGATTGAAGAGGAAGACTCCCAAGACGGTAAAATTGATCGAAGGGATCGAAGGAGAGGGTCCCGTCGGGATTCAACTTTTTGGATCGAACCCATCTTCGATGGCCGATGCCGCTGAAGTGGCAGTTACCTACAGTCCGGCGTTCATTGATCTTAATTTCGGCTGTCCTGTAAAGAAGGTTGTACGGAAGAATGGCGGAGCAGGTCTTATGCGCGATTTGAGTTTGATGGGAGAAATCGCGAGTGCGGTTGTAAAGCGGGTAACCCCTCTTGCCGTAACGGCAAAAATCAGAAGCGGCTGGAATAGAGAAGAAGAAAATTATTTAGAAGCAGGTAATGTACTGCAGGACTCTGGAGTTAAAGCTGTCACCCTTCACCCGCGGTACAGGACACAAGCCTTTACCGGTCAAGCGGATTGGTCTCATATAGCAAAACTCAAGGCGGAATTGGATATTCCCGTTATAGCAAACGGAGATGTGAAAAGTGTCGAGGGATATAGAAAGATTGTTGATATCACAGGATGTAACATAGTAATGATTGGTAGGGGGGCTGTGGGAAAGCCGTGGATTTTCGCGGAAATAAAAGAGGGAACGAAATGGATATCCGGAGAGAACAAGAAGGGTAGCGGACTGATACCATCGGAAGGGAACGTAAAGATACCCGTGCGCAAAGCCCCTTCAAGCATAATGGAAAAAATGGATATTCTTAAGCGTTTTACCAAGATGGAAGTTGAATTAAAGGGTGAAAGTTTGGCAATTCTCCAGATGCGGAAGCGTTATAGATCGTATATCCGGGATTACCCCGGAATGAAAGATTACAGGAGCCGGCTTTCTCATTCTGAAAAGCTGGACGATGTTATGGATATTCTTGATGAAATCAGAGAGGGGCTAAGTAGAAATGAATGAAAAGGATCTAAGAACGCTGTTTGATAAGGTCGCCGGCGGGGAGGTTTCAGTGCAAAATGCGGTAGAGCAGATGAAGTTGATGCCTTTTGAAGATCTGGGTTTTGCGAGGATCGATCATCATAGAGAACTCAGGAGGGGGTTTCCGGAGGTGATTTTTTGTGAGGGTAAGAAGCCAGATCAGATTGTTGCTATAGCGCGGGGAATTATTGAAAGCGGAGCGAATTTGCTGGCTACAAGATGCAGCAGCGAACAATTTGAAAGCATTTCACCGTCACTACCGGACGCGAAGTACCATGATGACGCGAATCTCTTTATCGTTGAGCAGACTCCAGTAGAAATAAAGGGAGAAGTTGCTATAGTGTCGGGTGGGACTTCCGACAGACCAGTCTGTGAAGAAGCCGCGTTGTCGGCGCAGTTTTGCGGATGTGGGGTAAAGAGGTATTACGATGTTGGCGTCGCGGGAATACACAGATTAATTTCCTCCTGGGAGGAGATTCGAAAAGCCGATGTAATCATAGTAGTCGCGGGGATGGAAGGGGCTTTGGCCGGTGTTGTGGCCGGGATGACAAGCGCGCCGGTTATCGCCGTGCCGACCAGTATCGGGTATGGTGTAAGTTTTGGAGGATTCTCCGCTCTTCTTACGATGCTTAATAGTTGCGCAGGCGGCGTGACGGTTGTGAATATTGACAATGGATATGGAGCGGCTTTTTCGGCCGCCCTGATATGCCGTAAAATATATAATAGGGAAGTGAAAGACTGATTTGGCGGAAAAGCTGTGGTAAAGATACGCAAAATGGAGATATTATATTTTGTGGGTTTATTGCCGGGATGATACGCGAAGAGCTGTGAGGAGAAGTTGTGAAGACAAATTCAAAGAAAGCAAAAGTTAATACACTTATAATCGACCCTGCCGGTGGTATGAGCGGAGATATGTTTCTTGGTTGCCTCTTTGAGCTGGGAGCGGATCCGGACAAGGTCAGCGGAATTGTTGCTAGCCTTCCGAGGCTCGACCCTTTCGAAATAGTTACTGAAAGGGTGATTTCCAGAGGGATCGTTACGAAGCGTACGAGGGTTGTGTGTGATTCAAGGCCCTGGGCAAGACATTTTAGTGATATTCTCTCGATGATAAAAGAGTCGGGTATCGAGGATTCGATTACCGGGCCGGCAATCGAAATTTTCAGGGTTATTGCCGAGGCTGAAGGAAAGATACACGGCAAAAAACCCGAACATGTTCATTTTCACGAAGTGGGAGCGGTCGATTCAATTGTCGATATAGTAGGTGCTGTTGCTGCGCTGTCTCTGCTTGGGTTTCCAAAGATATATCGCAGAAGGTTCAGGCTGGGAAGCGGAACGATATCGATTGCCCATGGTGTACTCCCCGTTCCGGCTCCGGCAACCCTTGAGATTCTCAAGGGCGAAGAGGTTACGATGATAGAAAGAAACGCCGAAATGGTAACTCCTACAGGCGCCGCTCTGCTGAAGGTTTTGTCCGAGCCTCTTCCATCTTCACTTTCTTTCAGGCCCAAACGGGTTATTTATTCTTCAGGCACGAGAGATTATAACGGTGGCCCGGGTCTTCTCAGGGTTATTGAAGCAGATAAGGTTATCAGCCAGGGTGAGATAACAGTTATAAGAACAACAGTAGATGATATGAACCCGGAGATTCTGCAATATCTTCGGGAAAGGTTATTTGAACTTGGCGCCGTTGAAGTATATTTTACGGGGGTTATGATGAAAAAAGGGCGTCCCGGCATCAAGTTGACTGTTCTGTGCCCCGATGACACAAAAGATGATATCAGCCTCGCGATTTTCAGGGAAACGACTACCTTCGGGCTGCGTATAACAAACGAGAAGCGTATAGAGCTTGACAGGTGGATCGAGCCGGTAAGTACATCCTATGGGGATATTGAGATAAAATTCAGGGAGCTACCGGATGGCCTGGTTGATTTTTCCCCGGAATACGAATCTTGTAAAAAGGCAGCGTTTAACCACGGTGCTCCGCTTGAAAGCGTATATAGAGAAGCGCGTATTTCCGGTATGGACAGGTTAAAATACCTCGAGCGGTTTGGCCGGGATAAGAATAAGAAACAGGAACAGTCGGATGGTCCGGGAGAAAAGAAATGAAGCGAATTACAATTATATTATTGGTCTCCTTTTTTATTTTGATGGTTTCCTGTGCCGAGAAAAAGGGACATATTCCGGAAGAATACATGCGCAAGGTTGTAACTCATAGGGTAGTCGAGGGAGAAACGTGGAAATCTATCGCCGATGATTTTTATAGTGATTCTAAAAGGGCTCGAGAGCTTGCTCTTTATAACGGATCCAAGGAGGGGGAAGATCCCATGCCCGGTTCGGGTGTCAAGATACCCTTTTCGGATGATGACTTAGGCTCGATGAGAAAAGGGATAGATGCCGCTAAAATTTATAATATGGGGCTAAAACTCGTCTCAGACGGGAATTATGCAGAAGCGATCGTAAAATTTCAGAAGGCATTAAGGCTTGACCGTTCTATGCACGATGCTTCGTTTAACCTTGCGGTTACTTATCAACGGCTTGGTCTTCACAAAAATGCCGTGACGGTTCTTCGCGATTTAACGGTTCACGTAAGGGGAAATACTGAATATCTGTTCGCCCTTGGTAATTCCCTCTTCCATATTGGTAAAATTGAAGATGCCGAAAAATCCTTTCAGGAAGTTCTTGATTCCAACCCCACCCATTTGAAATCAATTTATTCGCTCGCGATAATCTATGAAAAGAGAGACAAAAAGGATAAAGCCATAGAGATGTGGCAAAGATATCTTAAACTTGATCCCTCGAGTGACTGGGCAGATAAGGCGCGTTCGCATCTTGCCGCCATCAGTAACCCCGAGGGGGGAAGCAAATGATCCGTCTGGAAAATCTTTCCCTTGCCATAGATGACAAGACTATTCTGGGCCCGTTAAATCTCCAACTTCAGGATGGTGAGTGGACTGCTCTTACCGGAGGGAACGGTTCCGGCAAAAGTACTCTCTGCCGGATCGTGGCGGGATTGAACGAACCGACCGAAGGAAGTCTCTTTGTCGATTCCGTATCTTCCGGGTTTACTGTTCCAACCGGAATAGCGATGCAAAATCCGGACAGTCAGTTTATTACAACTACGGTTAAGCGGGAAATCCTTTTTGGGATGGAGAACCTGGGGCTAAGGGAGGAGGAACAGGGGAAAAGACTCACTGCGGCATTAGACGCGTTTAATCTGCAATATCTTTTGACCAGAAACCCTCATACACTTTCGGGTGGGGAAAAACAACGGCTTCTCCTGGCTTCCGTTTGGGTGATGAACCCCCGTCATCTTATTCTCGATGAACCCCTTTCATTCCTTGACGAGGCATGCCGAGAGGATTTCGTAAGATTGGTAGAGGATTTGTTTTATAACAGGGGAGTAACCGTTTTATGGGCAACTCTAAGCCCCGATGAGATACCGCGATCAAGCAGGGTGATTTACCTTAGAAAAGGGCGCGTTTCGTTCGATGGTTCGCCGGAGGATTTTAAAGATATTACAAGTGAAGAAATAATAACGAGGAAAAGCCTTACCCCATATAAAGAAGATGAGAAGAGTCGATCTTCAGCGGCTGAAGAAACTGAATATTCTGATAAAAGGGGAGAATTTGTCGGCTTTCAAAGCGATAGCGGCATTGAGTACGCGGTTATTATCGAAGACGCCCTAATTTCACATGATGAGGGAGATTTTTCTCTTCGGATCGAGAGCCTTGGTGTACGAAAGGGGGAAGCTGTCGGAATAACCGGACCTAACGGCTGCGGCAAAACAACACTTCTGTTAGCGTGCGCCGGATTACTTCCCGCGCGTAAGGGACGCGTCAGTGTATTGGGGAAAAATATTGTTTCGACCGGTGATTTTCAGCCCGGCAGGGTAGCGGTCCTTTTCCAGACACCCGAAGAGGGGTTTTTCGCGTCAAGCGTTGAAGAAGAGGTGGCATTGGGATACAGGACTTTTAAGGGGGAGGAAGGCGTAAGCGACGCGGTCGAGATCGCACTTGATGCCGTGGGGTTAAACTATAGTAGTTTTAAAGAAAGAAATCCATTCTATTTGTCTCAGGGGGAAAAGAGACTTTGCGCGATAGCCTCTGTCATTATTTTCTCGGCCCAACTCTACCTTTTCGATGAGCCCGCTCTCTTTCTAGATGGCAAGGCGAGAAAAAGGATTATATCAACCCTTAACAGGCTCACGGGATCAGGAGCGACATTGATTGTTGTTTCGCACGACAGGGAGTTTTTAGACGCTGTGACAGGGAGGGTTGTAGTATTGTAGAACTATAAAGCGGGGAAAGTGCAGTGTATTCAAATGATTAAAGGAAAGCAAGAAAAGTAAATGACAGTATTTAAAGGAAATAGTATGATGAAAAAACAGGGTTTAATTAGATTATACAGCGGAGCTATACAGCATTTATCTCACTATACATGGCCGTATAATATATGTTAAGAATAACCCCACGATGCTTTTTCGCGACGAGGCTACAGCAATCCTGGCGGAATACGGTCGTGGTGCTTACTGGGCGCAGTGGAGGTAGATATTCACCGACAAGTGTAGCTAATATTTTAAAAAAAGCTGCAACGAAAGCTGGAATTCGTAAAAATGTTACTCCATATATGTTGCGTCACAGCTTTGCTACACATCTATTTGAGCAAGGTACTGA
>JAGHBT010000161.1 GCA_021160845.1 bacterium
CCGATCTTGATTTGTCAGTACCGGGAACAGTCAGCATGGATTTTACAGCTAGTGGAATGCTCCATGTTGGAGACTACGACTATTCCGTTGAATTTTCAGCAAACTTTGTTGACAGCGTATCAGATGCTATGAGTGGATTTTCCGGCACACCGAGCGATGTAATGATTATTATCAGTTCGCCGGTTCCGACAGGAAATACAAGCTGGGGACAGATGAAGGCTATGAATCGGTAAACAGTGCTATTGGGAACTGGAATTTAGTTTAGAGTAATAAACATGCGGGGCCAGGGGTTTAATCCCGAAGCCCCGCTTTTGCGTTATTTCTCTTTGTATCTTAAGAATCAAAAGACGGGAAAACCGCCTATTTTAAAATATCCTGCTTGACTGCAGCTATAGTATTTGTGTAGGTTTCAGTATTGTTAGTTTGAAATATGAGAGAGTTTTCTAAGGCTTAAGTGCAGAGACTGGATTGGGCTGATAATGCGCCGGAACACAATTATTTATACCGTTCTGATATTATTATTTATAATTCTATACGGGTGCAGTAGCGATCCTGAAGCCCCTGTAATCGGGAGGTTCAAGGACAGCACATATGTTCCTGATGCGGGGGAAACATTTTTCTATAGTGAAATTCTCCAGCATTCAATAGTTCATCTCTCCACTAATGTAGGCGGACATTGCAGCTTTCTTAAATTGGGATGGAATAAGGGATTGAAATTTGAGACCCTTTTACTTGATTTTGATTTTGATTCACTTGTGAATTACATCGGCAAAACTGTTTCTAAAGTAACTCTCAAATTTCCCGTGAGAATGTACCCGGGCAATTTTGATCTTAAAATAGGTCTCTATGAACTGAATGGACCTTTTAGTGAAGACGACAGTCTATTGTCTGGCACGGCCCCCACGTGGGCTGACACGCAGATTCCCGATTCGCTGGGTTTTGTTTCAGAGAGAATTTTGAGAGCAGGGTCGCTTGAATTCAGTATTGCTTCGGATATAGTGCAGAACGCGATCGACGGTACAGGTGATTTATGGGAAAACGGTATCGCGGTTCATCTTGAAGAAGAGCCGGATTCGATGGGGTTTTATGAGATCAATTCAGCAGATACATTAGCCGATTTGGAGGGAGGTCCGATCGCTCTCATTGTGGAATTTGAAGATGATACCACCAATGCCTTTTTTGGAGTAAAAAGGGATTACTCTCTGGTATCCTATGATAATGATGATCTTGCTCTTCTCGGCGGTGTGGCAACAAGAATATACTTTGAGTTTAACCTCGAGGGTATCAGTGACAGCGCTACAGTGAATAACGCGGAGCTTGTACTGAATGTTGACGGCTCGGGAGGTTTGGGGGCGTCAGCCGGCGAGCAGGAACTTTTAGGCGCAACTCTCGATTTTTATTACTACCTCTATTCCCCTGATGTCGCCGATGCTCTAGATCCTTCTTTCCGGGAGGGGACCGGTGTGGATGAAGGGGTTTTTTATCCCGAGGTTACAGGTGAATTAAGATTTCCACTGAAGAGATACACGGAGGATATTCTTGATGGTTCCCGTATAAACTATGGATTGGTTTTACAATCGGATCTTGAAGAAACGAGATTCCAGAAGGCTCTGTTTTATTCCGGAGATGTAGATTCTCTCATGCCTCGGATAGAAATAATATACTCCATGCCGGCTGATTTTGACGGAGAAAAATGAAAAGATATATACGAGTAATTCTATTTCTATATATAACGGTTTCTTTTAGCGCTGCCGCGAAGGGGCAATCAATATTCAGTCTTAATTATATTGGCGAGCACAGGTTCAGGGGAGGAGCCCGCTCGACTGCTCTGGGCCTTTCAGCCCTCGCGGTCCCCGATTCAAATATGGCTATTACAATGAATATGGCAACCTTGTCCGCCTTGAGCAGAATGACGCTTTCTGTTACAGAACGACTTCATATGGGATATGTGGCTTACCGGGACGAAGAGTCGCATCAGAACCGGTTTTCCTTTCCATCGGCGGTCGTTGCCGCCCCTCTAATGGAGGGGTTGGTATTTAGTATTGGGTACAGGACACGGTTTGAAGGCAGAGCCGATTTTTCTCTCCCGGGGGAACTTATTGGTAAGCCCGGCTATTCGTCAGCCTCCCCGCCGATAGAAGAGTACGAACTTGACAGTTCGCTCTACTCTGTTCCGTTTGGTCTCTCATGGAGGATCAATGACAAGATTAGTATCGGCGGCGAATTTCAGTTTGAACGAGGCTCTATCAGGGATGGTGTTACAATAGTCTTTGATAATTACGATTACGGGGTTTCTTATTCGGAGAGGAAGAGGATCTTTTCCGGGACATCCTGGGCTTTTTCATTCCTTGCCCGGCCGCATCCAAGGTTTTTTATAGCCGGTGTTGTTGACGGTCAGGTTGATTATTCTGTAAATGAATATATTAAGCAGTCCAGAAGTGAATTTAATTCGAGCGACTCATGGGGTTTTACTCTTCCCGCATCGTACAGTATTGGAGTTGCCGCGGGTTTGTCAGAACGTTGGTGGTTTACTTCTGCTTTCTGGCAAAGAAACGCGCCTGACGCAGCCGGATTCAGTGTCTTTGAAGGGGCGCTTGGGACCGAGAGGTTATTCGCTATCGGGCTGGAAAGAAGAATTAATAAGGAAAGTAACTCCAGGCTTTCAAGGATTCCCCTCCGTATAGGATATTATGAAGATATATGGCATATGGAGATTCCCAGCGGGGAACCGGTTAAATCAAGATTTTTTACGGTTGGAAGCGGATTTGGAATCCCAGGGGGGGAGGGAGCTCTTGATTACGCTTTTGAATTTGGAAAAATTGGTTCTACCGAGAATAACGGAATTGAAGAGACCGTTCTTAGATTCAGCGTGAGCATGGGCATTTCTGAGGCTTGGAAACGAAGAATAATTGAGAAACATTAATTTCGTGAAAGTCATGTAAGAACCCCGTAACATGGAATAGTTTTAGTTACAGAAAAAATCTGTTTGTTATGAATATTGTCGGATTGAAGGGAACCTGGCTCGGTGATAAAAAGAGGCACAGATTGAATAGTTTTTCCTTCCGTTTTTATGGAACAACCGTCTTATTTTTCTTTTATTTTCTTTTTCCATCTATTTGCCTGGGGCAGGAAATGACGCTGGCTCAGCAGCTTGACGGCCTCGAGCCAAAACCACGCATAGCCTACCTTAAATATTTAATTAATGAAAAAGGTGGAAACTCCGATATTTATTTCAATCTTGGGCTGGCTTTTCAAGAAGAGGCAGAAGGTGATTCTGCCATTTATTATTATGAAATGGCTGTCTCGGAAGATTCCACGATGTTTAAGGCATTTGCTAATCTGGGGGTTATTAATGATAATATGGGAAACTATCCGGGGGCTATCAGAAACTATAGAAAGGCTCTTGAGATACAGCCGGATGCTGTTCTGCCCAATTCGCACATCGCCCATTTATACTATCGGATGGGTAATTACAGTAGCGCTATCAAATACTTAATGAAAGCGCTGAGAAATAATCCCAAACATCCGCAACCTCATTTTTATCTCGCGATATTTTTCTGGGACAGCATGATGTATCAGGAGGCTATCAATGAATGGAAAATAGTTATTAAGTTAGCTCCAGGTGATTATCTGGCACGGAAGGCGAGAGAGAATATTGCGATGGTAAAAAGAGTAATGCTGAATCCGTCACTTTCGCTTTCGAAAGCAAGGCAGCTGCGATAGTTTGAACTATTAACTTGATATTGACAATCGGTATGATGTTGATTTAAATTAAGCATCGGGTAAGTGGTGTTGTTTCTCACGAAAGGAAGAAAAGTGAAAAGGGTTATTATTCTGTCTATCGTTTTTTTGTTGAGCGTGTTTGTTATCGATTGTTGTAGTGTCAACAACCTGCGTTCTGCTCCACAATACAAAGATAAAAGAGGTTTTGTTAAGAATCTCTCTGACGCCGAAGTAGAATGTCAGTCGGGCAAGCAGTTTATGGAAATGGAAAGTTATCATGACGCTATCGACCATTTTCAGAAGGCTGTCTCGCTTGAACCTGATTACACTGAAGCCTGGTCTTTGCTCGGAACGGGGTTTATGAGATTAAAAATGTATAAGGAATCTATAGAGGCCTTTTTGAAAGCCTTTGAGCTTGATCCGGAAGATAAGTCTCTGATTGCTTCATTGGGGTATGATTATCTTAATACTGGTGATCTTAATAG
>JAGHBT010000146.1 GCA_021160845.1 bacterium
CGAGCAAAATAACTCCATCTGCCATATTCAATACGCGCTCAACTTCGCCACCGAAGTCTGCGTGTCCGGGAGTGTCGATAATATTGATTTTTACGTCTTTATATCTTACCGACACGTTCTTAGAGAGAATGGTTATTCCTCTTTCCTTCTCAAGGTCATTACTGTCAAGGATAAGGTCCTCAACTTCCTGATTATCCCTAAACATTTTAACCTGGTAAAGAATCCTGTCAACCAGTGTTGTTTTACCGTGGTCAACGTGAGCTATGATAGCGATATTTCTGATACTCTGCATGATTGTCTATTGAATTTGAGGCCGCAAAGGTAGTACAATTTTTATTCAAATTCATGCAGAGCAAATTTACAAATTGGCAGCTTAAATTAATAGCTTTACGAATTGATTATTTTCGTATAATTTTAAAATGTAAATTATTGGAAATGAAAATAACAAAACCATTTGTAGGAATATTGGCATTCTTAATCGTATTATTTACAATGCCAATTGGTCATGCTGTAATGATTATTATGGAGAAAGTATTTGGTCATGAGTATCTGTTTTTAGCTGCATCGATTATTGGAGTAATTGGTGTTGTTTTGCTGGTTTTGGGAGTAAAAATCAAAAACGAAACAAAAGCAACATTCTACGGAATATTTTCAGGATTATTGATTTGGACAGGCTGGATTGAGTTTGCTTATGTGTACATTGCTCAAAAGTATGATGTGAGTCCCCTAATAGAAAACGGTGAGGTAGTAACTAAGCCCGAATACCTGATAATGCCCTCATCAATTGGTTTTCTCGCTGTGTTTCTATTATACTTTCTTTTTAACGGGAAAACCCAATGCAAATTCTTTACATGGTGGCAGAAACTATTTAAAATAGACAGAGCATCGACTGTAGGAGTTAAGAGAGAGAAATCTTTAGCATTGATTTCGGCAATGGAAATGATAATGATACTATGGACTTTCTATATGGTTTTATTAATAGTTTACGATAAAACTATTCTTGGCGACAGGCACCCTGTTACTTATATCGTAGCTTTTAGTTCTTTGCTTTGGTCTCTGTATTTGTTCTTGAAACTAATTAAAATAAGAAAATTGGCTTATGCCTTACGCTACTCTATACCAACAGTGATTATTTTTTGGAATTTTGTGGAAATTTTGGGCCGTCGGGATATATTTAAAGAAATATGGATTGAGCCCGGGAAATATTGGATTGAAATGTCAGCAATACTATTCGTTTTTCTTCTGCTTTTTGGTATTTCTTTGCTTGAAAGAAAAAAAGCAACAATGCCTGATAGACATTAATGGCTACCCGGAAGTAAGTGAAAGTAATTCATTTAATTCGTCTGAAAATTTTGGGATGAAAGGCAGTGATTCGTATATCAATGAATGGGGAGTTGCCTGTGCAAGCGAAGCTGTAGAAATGGCTAAGAAGATGAACAATAAATTTAGAACCAAACTTTTTGGATCCTGATTTTGTTTTAAGGTTCTTCATTTTTCTGTTTTCTCACAACATGGAAACCATCCTTTCAGGAATTCTTCCAGTGTTCCGTCATACACGGCTTCTGCCAGAAATTCAGTACCCACTTGATCACCCCAGGAATAATTGATAATCAATTTGCCGTTGAATTCACAAAAATCAATATCTGAATTATTAAGATTTCTTGCCTGGGCAATTTTTAGTTTTTGATTTTCGGATAAGCCCGGATTGGCGCTTATGGCGATTATCTTGTCTTCGTCTGAAGCTTTCAAAACAGGGTTTAGCGAACTGGCTTCCCAGTGGATCAGGTCTCTTGAACGCACCACATAGGTTTCGTATGTTCCATAATTCCCTTTTGCCTCCAGATAAAAATCGTAATAATATCCATTGAGATATCTCAGGGCATGAGGAGCGGTGTAACGGTCTTTTGCATAATTACATTCCGGCGGCGTTACTTTCCAGTTGGTCAGGTCAGTTGAGACAGCAAAACGGGCGGTAAACCGCTGTCCGGCTTCCTCCGGAGGATCGCCGATCTCATACATTAATACATATTGGTTATATGCTTTGCAAAGAGAAGTATTGTAGATTTTATTGCCGGGCAGATCAAGCACAGAACGCTTTTCCCAGTTAATTAAATCAGTAGAAACAAACATCACTACCTGCTCGCCACCCCATCTGTCCACTGCTGTTACATAGGCTGTATTGTCGGAAACAAAAGCACTTCCGAGATGAAACCCCTTACCAAAGGAAGGTGTCGCTTCACCTGATTCATGATCAATAAACCGTAAATAGGAATCGCCGGTTTTATTGTGCTCATATTTTGTGCGTACGTATTCAAACCGGTAAAGTTTACCATTAAAAACTACTGGTGATGTTTCAACGAGGTCACAGTCAATAGTGCCGAGTTTTTTAATAATTGGAGATTTAAAAACATCCGATTTAAGCTCACTTATAAATTCTTCCGTCAAATGAGAACCAAAAAAGAATACCACACCATCGGCTCCCTCTTCTCTGGCAATTCGTACTTGCCGGGCTACATTTACGGGCTTGGCATTATTATGGGAAGACCGGATTCCGATACCGGCGTAAACCATGCCTTTTTTCCCTTTATTTAGTTTTACAGCTCTCCTCACTCCCCTCCTGAATACATTGTTATTATCTGTGTATAGCATAGGACAATAAACATCGATTAATTCTTCATTTGCCCATTGTTCCCAATCTTGCCCAATCTCCATTTTTGCAATTTCATGATCAGGAAATACATCGGCAGACAGGGTAATGTTTTTACCGGATTCATCCATCAGATTCTTCATTCTTCTGACAAAGTCTGTGACCTGCTTGTCGTTCCACTTTATCCACTCGCACCAAAGAGAATTGCCACTATCCTGATTTTTTATTTCCAGCGGGCTTATTCCGAATTCCTTTTTAAAAGCGCTACAATTTGCCTTATCGTAGCTGAACCCCTGGTTAACCTGAAATCGAAGATAATCTAACTGTATGCCATCGATGTTATATTCCAGCGCTTCTGATAATTTACCTAGAATGTAATCCTGAGCTCCCAAATGTGCGAGGTTCAGATATGGGTATATTTCATGTTTCTTACCCCGTATCAGCCATTCCGGGTGTTGTTTAATATCACCTTCCAGTTTAACCCCACCACCAGGACAAAAGATGGGATGCACTTCCATATCTCTTGAATGCGCTGCTTTTATAAATACATTAAGAAAATCCCAATTCTTATTATTCTGATCCGGCATGGAGCTAAAACAATATAGCGTGTTGATGCCAATTGAGCCATATTTGTCAAGTGTTTCTTCAATCTGTGTAATTGCCTTGCTTTTCTCCAAATCAAACATTGTGGATGAAACCCAAATAGCACGTCCCTCTTTTTGATTATTAACCTGAGAGAACAGGTTTCCTGTTAATCCCTGACCGAGCAGCAGTACAATAACAAAGTATAATCCTTTAACAAATAAACTATTTCTCATTTTCCCCTCCTTTATTTTAATACAACCTTCATTTCTATTTTTTCCAACTCAGGTAAAATTATGTATGCTTTGTCTTTATTAAAATCTGTCCAATTCACTCCGTTTATTGTAACTTCTTTAATTTTTACTGACAGATCTTCAAATGGAGACGGATAAAACTTTTCATTCTTTTCCGGAGATTTGATGCAATAATATAGTTCAACAGCTTTGTTATTAACCCAAAAATCTAAATACAGAGAGATTAGCAAATTGTATTCCATTGCATGATAAGAGGTTTTATCACTGGCTGCTTTTATATCATCTTTTATTTCACCATCAATAAAAACACCTCTGTAAGTGTCGCCATGCTTTTTATCGATGAAGTATTTATTCCAAAAATCAGCACCTTTTTTAAATTGCTTAAGATATTCTTTGTCTCCGGTAAGTTTATAATTAAAAACGTCAAACATATTTCCATAAACCTGTATCCACCAATATGAAAAATCGGTATGCATAGAGGGGTCTTTTCTTCCGCAATTGCTGTACCATGCTCCATTTTCAGCGACTCCCCATTTGTAGATTTTTTCTGTAATAGCCTTTGTTGAATTCAAATATTCCTTTTTCCCTGTCAAAAGATAAAGTCGGTAAAACATCCATACAACTTCTTGATTATGACCGATGTTTATTTCGGTTTTTAAGCCACTATTTCTTGTTATGCAATTCCAATCTTTATCAAATGGTTCTATTATCCAATTGGTTTCATGACACTGCATTTTATCCAGAGCAATATTCATAATTCTTTCCGCCTGCTCAAGGTATTTGTCATTCCTGGTGGCCAGATATAGATAGAGCATATAGCTTGAAACCGGAACAACTTCTGATGAGAAATTCTTATTATAGTCTTTTACACTCAGATCTCTGTTTAGAATATTATAGAAGCCGTCATCGATAGTATCACGCCTTTTTGTCTCTGCAATTTCGTTTGATCTTTCAATATATTCAAGTACATTTTTATCATGAGTGACCAAATAATACAATGATAATCCTGTGTTTGTATAAAACTGCACGAAGGTATTTTTTGTGGAGTCTGTCGGATTTCCTTGTTTGTCGAGACGATTATACCATCCTCCATATTCATTATCCCACGCATGTTCCAAAAGAAAGTTCACAGCATCAGAAGCAATTTCTAAATACTTTTCTTCACCTGTAAAAAGATAAGCAACAGAATAACCAAAAACATGCCTTGAAATCATACTCGGATGTTTTTCTGTTCCTCCGATTTGATTCCAGCTTCTGTCAAAATTTGTAATAAAAGCACCGTCAACAGTATCAAGGGAATACTTCAACCAGTATGGCATAATATCCCTTAGTGCCTGATTTCTCCAGAAATTACCTTCAAAAACATTAGTGTCAGCGGGAATCTTGTTTTTAGGATTAAGTGATTTTCTATAATCATCACTATACAATCCGATTTTCTCAATCGGTATCTTTTTGAACCCGAGTTTATAAGCCGGAGAATTATTATTCAACTGGAACTTACCTTTCTCAATGTCTTTGATACCAGGATTTTCTTCCAGGAATTTATTCCCTTTCATGTTTTCCATCGTCTCAACATGGCCATATTTGAATGTTTGGAAATTATCTGATTGATCAGATTCCAGGCTTTCTCTCAATAATACCGGATCGCCAATTAGATTATCCTTTACTTCAACTATTTCAAAATTGAGTTTGTCATACAGATCAATGAATCTTCCACCAAAAGAAACGTTGCGAACAATTTTGTTGTTTTTAGGTATCGCCGGGTCATCATCATAGAGGGTTAGCAGTTCCGGATATTTTTCGCTGTAAGGCGGCTGACTATAGTTTACTGCATCCATTCCGTCGAACATCGTACTGTGATGTAGTTTGTCTGATTTATCAAAATAGTTCTTTGCCCAGCTTAAGCCACGGGCATCAACCTGGATAGAGGGATTACATTCTATGAAAATATTATTTTCAATAGTGTTATCTCTTCCGCCACCAATGAATGCAGCTCTTCCTGCCTGATAAAAAACGTTGCCGAATATTGTTGTTCCACTTGAAAAATCATCAAGATAAACAGCTCGAACGCCATGCAAACCAGGTCCGAAAAGATGATGGAAATAATTGTAGCGAATAATATTACCGCGACAAGTCCAGTTTCGTCCAATATAAAATGCACCTACATCACCGGTTTCTTTAGCAATATCGTGAATCTCATTAAACTCAAGTATGTGTTCATTTCCACCAAAAAGCACACCGGCATGTGGCGAATCATGAATGTGGTTATGAGACAGACGATTGCCTACACCGTTCATGCTGATAGCCGGACTGTATGTTCTGAAAACCCTTCCGAAATTATAGATATGATTGTTTTCAGCATAATTGTTTGCCGGTGTCAAAGTCATACGGTCACCGCCGGTTAGTTGAATTCCGCCGCCGGCAATTTCATAAATATCACAACTAAGGATTCCATTATTTATACCACCATCAATAATAACAGCCACATTACCTAAATTCCGGAAAACACAAGCGGCGATTTTATTACTATTGCCACCAATAATTTTGATTGCTGTCGTTCGGGAACATTCAAAGCTAATACCTTCAATATTAACGTAAGAAGTGTTTTCTAAAACAAGCAGAGGTTCTTCCATAATAGAGATAGTAGCTTCTCCTGTATTAATATTTTCAGGTGGCCAAAAATATAATTTCCCTGTTTTTCTATTAATGTAATATTCGCCGGGAGAATCTAACTCTTCAAGAACATTTAAAAAATAAAACCGTTGTTCTTTAGTATAACCGTAACCACTATAAGGTGCAGCCGGATAGATTTCCTTTTTAATAATATCTATTTTTTCTATTTTATTATAAGTATCTGACCAATCCCATGACCAATATCCATGCATCCAAATATCTTCTGTCTTGTGCCAACGTTGCGGTCGATCACTATCATATGAAAACCTGCCGAAATGTTTTCCAACCGGAATGCCAAAACGTTTGTGAGGCAAATTTCCTTTATAAATCAGTTCTGTTCCGTATTGCGGTACATCAGTAATTTCCAGCCAGCCTTCATTTGGATAACGGGCTAATGTCATTGCTTCATCGTTAAAAAACAATTCCATTGCCAGTGGTGTATGCGGATGATAAGTCAAGCCCTTCGGTAATTCCTGTAAATCACAAACCAGGATTGAATCATGATAAATTCTTTCAATTTGTTTCAAAACCTCAGCATCTCTGATTTTCGTAAAACCTGTTATTGCTTTCCCTCCTGAAAAAACAACTCTCTCTCCCGGATAGGAACGCCAGGTAATGAGAGCATTTTGTTCTCCTGAGTCTTCCGTTCTTAGTTTGATTGTTTTTGATATTGGATAATTCCCTTCACGTATATAAACGCTTAATCCATCGGCAGGTAATTTACCCGTCTTTTTTAACTCACGAATTGTTTCCTGTGCTTTTTGGAAAGTCGCAAACGGACCGTCGGTTTCATTGTTGTTTGGTTCGGCTAATTTCCCTGTCCAGCTATCATTTCCGGATGGAGCGACAAATAAGGAATTATCTACGATCTTATCGGATGAGCACCGACAAAGAAAAAACAAAACAAGTACCGAAATTATAATCTTTGATGGTTTCATAATTATAACCTGAACTTATGTTTCCCGGCCTTTTTAAGTACTGTACGTCTGTTTGAATTCATGATACTTTTATTTAAAAACTGATGACTTTAGCTTATTCATAAACTCATCAGTCAATGAAAAACCTGAAAAAAATGTTACTCCGTCAGCACCTTCTTCTCTCGCTACTATTACTTCCTGAACCACACCTTCAGGAGTGTTTGTATTATGTGATGAATGGCAGGCAATACCCGGATAAAGCAGACATTTCCCTTTTGTAGCTTTTACAGCTTCTTTTACTGACCTTCTGAACATGTCTGCGTTATTTGTATACTGCATTGGGCAGATAATATCAACGAGACCTTCTTCTGCCCAAAGCTTCCAATCCTGGCCTATTAATACTTTTGCTGCATCACCATCAGAAAAAACATCAACACCAAGAAGAACATCTTTTCCTGATTTATCCATTATTTCCTTTATTTCTCTTACAAGAATTGTTACCTGTTCAGCATTCCATCTCAACCACTCGCTCCATATCATGCTTCCTGAATCAAATTTCCCTTCAAATGGAGAATAACCGGATACTTTTTTAAATGCTTCACATGTAGCCTTATCATAGCTGAATCCCTGATTTATTTTAAACCGGATATAGTCTAAATGGATGCCATCAATATCATACTTGAGAGCTGCTTTAATTTTCCTTTTGATATATTCTCGAGCATCAGGGTGTGCTAAATTCAGATTTGTATACATTTCGCTTTTAGTACCCATGATAAGCCATTCAGGATGTTCCTTAATTTCTCCTTCCAGTTTAACTCCTCCTCCCGGACAAAAATTTACATGTACTTTAATATTTCTTTCATGGGCTCCTTTTAAAAGAACTTCAAGATAATCCCATTTTCTGTTGTGTTGATCCATCATGGTGTAATAACAAAAAAGGGTATTAATCCCTATTTCAGAATATTTGTCCAGAAGTTCTTTCATGTGAAGAGTTGCTTCTTTTTCGTCGTCTTCAAATAAACTGCCATGAAACCAAACAGCCCTGCCTTCCACGGGTGTTTCGGACTGAGAAAAAAGGGTAAACGGGATCACTGTAAGGATAAGAAGAATTATACCTGCTAAGTACTTTGTTTTATTCATGATGATAGGGTTTGGTTGATAATTAATAACTTTGAAAAAACCAGAGTTTGGAATGATAAAATCACATTTATTTTCTGAATAAATTTACTTGAAATTTTTCAAATAATCTTGAATTCATTATTAATTCTGAAATGAATACAACTCCTTTTAATTCCTTAAATCCTCAACAAATTTAAAAATATAACAAATTTGCCGTTTGCTCTCAGATTGTATGATAAAACTAAGAGAATGACATACTTTTCCAAAAGAAACCAGGACATTTGTCTTACGACCGACTGGTTTTGGTAAATCGCTCAATAATAGGCGATAACAATTATGTTTTAACCGTTTCCGGATACAGGTTCCCCATCATGTTGCTTTTTAGAAGCAACTTTATCTGCAAATCAACTGTTCATAGGGTTGTTTTGTGTACAATTTCAGCACCCACTGCCGGCCTTGGTACACCCATTTTCCTGCAACGGTAGTAAAACGGGAAACAAATCGCTTTAACCGTGACGTTGGATTGATTCCTTACATCGAAAATCTTTTCACTTAGAATCCTTGTACAATCAATAATCACTGATCAATAAGGATTTAGAGATCATTGCAAAACCTACACGACCACAACAACAAAACGGCTTAATTCTCATGAAAAGAGGCTGGATGATCATGAAACACGAATATCAGTATTAGAAGCAACCAAATGAAAGTCTCGAAAAATTTCTATTTGTCCGAATTTATCTATCCTGAATTACTTGAGATTCCAAGGATTCTTCCTTTCGACGATGAAACAGGTGCTGCACTCTCTCAACATAAATTCGGTCGTGCAATCGATGTGAAAATAGCAGGAATTGATGTTCTGGAGGTTCAACTGGATATCAAACGAAATTGGCTCTATTACAAGGATGAAGGACTGACCACCATCGAAGATGCTACTCCTGCCTGGATACCTTTACGGATATCCGAAAAAGCAAAGAAGATGATGGAGTAATCAATTTTAAAGAATCTTATCGCTTCATCGACAACATTACCCGAATGCCAGCAGTGGTAAAAGCCGCTCCTGAAATTCTTGAAGAGGCTCTGGATCTCGATGGAGAGGAAGCCGATCAAGTATCCGCCATGGTTATTGAGAAAACTGGTTGCACCCGTGCAGAGGTGAAAACAGTAATTAAAAAAGCAATGGTCACAACCTACTTGACAGCCCAATGGGTAAATTCAGGTATAGATTTGGCCGATGCAATCAAAGCCTTGAAACAACCTGCAGCAGAAAAAATATGCTTAAGTATTTGAAAATATTAATTGAGTGGCTCCCAGCATTGATCGGCCTTATAAGACAACTCCTCAAACTGCTCGTTGAATACCGGCTACACCGGATACAAATGAAAAAACTTAAAAAGGAGTTGCATTCCGACAATAACAAAGCCTCTCAGAGTGGATCAACAGGGATTCCTGAAAGAGAACCAGAATAGTCTTTCTTTTCATAATGTAGGTTTAGATTCAGGAGCTTCCATCCTTGTTTTAGGGGGGGCTTTTTTTATA
>JAGHBT010000216.1 GCA_021160845.1 bacterium
CCTCCCCGGTAATTGAAACCAACTCATTTTCAAGTTTCTCGAGTGGGGTACTGAGATAAAAATTCATATAATATCCAATCAAAAATCAAACCTGCACTTGACCTCTACGCTTCACACTTATATTCTATCCACATACTGTCATATCTTTATAAATAAAACAAGAGGAGTTAGTAATCATGAAGATTGTAGAATGCGTTCCCAATTTCAGTGAAGGTCGCGACCTTGATAAGATCAACAAGATCACAGCCGAGATTGAATCTGTTAAAGATATCGCTCTTCTCGACGTTGATCCCGGCAAAGACACTAACCGAACTGTAGTAACTTTTATAGGTCCGCCTGAAGCCGTTGTAGAAGCAGCCTTTAGAGCAATTTCTAAAGCCTCTGAAGTGATCGATATGTCAACTCATACTGGGACGCATATGCGAATGGGAGCAACGGACGTTGTTCCTTTCGTTCCCGTTTCAGGAATCACAATGGAAGATTGCGTTGAACTGACAAAAAAACTCGGCAAGCGGGTAGGGGAAGAACTCGGGATACCTGTCTATCTATACGAGAATGCCGCGACGAGCCCGGAGAGAAAAAACCTTGCTACAGTGAGAAAAGGGGAATACGAAGGCCTAGCGGAAAAATTAGAAGATCCCAAATGGAAGCCCGATTTCGGGAGAGCCCGGTTCAACAAGAAGTCCGGAGCAACCATTATAGGAGCGAGAGAATTTCTGATCGCCTATAATGTCAACCTCAATACAAGAGACACAAAGATCGCAAGGGACATTGCCTTTACAATCCGAGAAAAAGGGCGGATTAAAAGAGACGCCAACAAAAAGGTTGTTCAGGACAAAAATGGAAAACCTATGCGTGCCCCGGGACTATTTAAAGATGTGAAGGCGGTCGGCTGGTACATGGATGACTTTGGAAGGGCTCAGGTTTCTATTAATCTGATAAATTATAAAATATCACCCCCCCATCTCGTCTTTGATGAATGCTGCCGAATTGCAACAGAGCTAGGGGTAAGAGTAACCGGCAGTGAACTTGTCGGACTATTGCCGTTGGAAGCGATACTGCAGTCAGGAAGACATTACCTTAAGAAAGCCGGCAAAAACACAGGGGTTCCTGAATCGGAAATTATTCACATCGCCGACCTCTCTCTCGGATTGAGTGATCTTTATCCCTTTGAACCGGACAAGAAGATTATTGAGTATCAAATCAAACACAAGGATAGTCTTAACAATATGACTGTCGAGGGATTTATTAATGAATTATCCACTGATTCTCCTGCCCCAGGCGGGGGAAGCGTAGCCGCTCTCTGCGGCGCTTTAAGCGGCGCCTTATCTTCAATGGTCGGGGCTCTCACTTACGGCAAGAAAAAATACAAAGATGTTTCCAATGAAATGGAAAAAATTGGGATTGAAGCGCAGAAACTCAAAGATGAATTTCTTGCCGATGTAGATAGGGATACCGATGCCTTTAACAAAGTGATGGAAGCCATGCGCCTTCCTAAGAAGAAAAAGGAAGATAAAGAAATCCGCGCCGAAGCCATCGAGGAAACCACAAAGAAAGCCACCCTTATACCTCTAAATGTCCTAAAAAGAACCGAACATGCAGCTAGACTCGCGCGGCTTTCATATGAAAAGGGTAACAAAAACAGCCTGAGTGATGCCGCTGTTGCCGCGTTGACTGCCCGAAGCGCCGCTGAAGGAGCTTTTCTGAATATAATTATTAATCTTGAAGGTATTAAAGACAAAAAATTCAAGGTCGACATACTGGAAGAAGCTAAAAAAATTAGGGAGAAAGTTGTCGAAAACACAGAAAAAACAGTTCTTATGACCAAAAAGGCTATTTTGGAACAGGAATAATACAAAGAAGTTAGGGTAAATAGAGGAAGGTTATCGTGATTTCTATAGAAGCTGAAAATGTAAAAAGATTTGTAGACACCGGTAAAATAGAGAAGGGAATGTCTGAGGCATCAGATGTGCTTCTATCTCTTATGAACAGAGAGGGTGCCGGATCAAATATGCTCGGATGGCTTAACTTGCCTGATACCCCGGAAGATGAACTGGACACAATAATCAACGCGGCGAAAAAAATAAAGGATGAAAATGACTGCCTTGTTGTAATAGGAATAGGGGGATCGTACCTTGGCGCAAGAGCCGCTATCGAAGCCCTCCCGGAAGAGGGATCATTTCCGATAGTATTTGCCGGAAACAGCCTCTCGCCCGGCTATCACGATCGCTTGCTTTCCAGCCTTGACGGAAAACGATTCGCGGTCTGTGTTATCTCAAAGTCCGGAACAACAACCGAACCCGCTATCGCCTTTAGGCTACTCAGGAAAAGGCTTATTGAACAATTAGGAAAAGAGGAAGCTTCGAAAAAGATAATAGCGATTACGGATGCCGAAAACGGAGCGTTGAAAAAAATGGCGGATTCCGAAGGAATATTATCTTTTGCAATACCACGGGATGTGGGCGGGCGATTCAGTATTCTTTCTCCGGTTGGGCTTTTACCCTGCGCGGTCGCCGGCATTCCGATAAAAGAAATGATCGATGGCGCCTCTTCCGCAATAAAACAGTACACCCGCGGAGGAGAAGATAATATCATGCTTCGATACGCCCTTCTGCGATACATCCTTCACAACCAGGGAACCGCGGTAGAAGTGCTTTCAACCTTTCACCCCGAACTGGATCTTTTCTGTGGATGGTGGAAACAGCTCGCCGGGGAATCAGAGGGAAAGGATGGCAAAGGCCTTTTTCCCGCGTCAACTGTTATGACCACCGATCTGCATTCTCTGGGACAGTTTCTTCAGGACGGATCAAGAAATTTACTTGAAACATTTCTTGTGGCGGAGCGCCCGCGACGGGACCTAACGGTTCCGGAGGATAAAGAAAACCTGGACAACCTCAATTATTTGGCAGGCAGGTCCCTCGGCGAAATTAACCGAAAGGCTTACGAGGGAACAAAAGCAGCTCATATTTCAGGTGGGATTCCGGTCATTTCGCTGCAAACCCCGTCGATAACTCCCGCTTCGATAGGAGAACTATTCATCTTTTTCGAACTATCGGTCGCGGTAACCGGACGCCTGCTCGGCGTAAACCCCTTCAATCAACCCGGTGTAGAAGAATACAAAACCAGAATGTTCAAATTACTTGGAAAACCAGGGATTTAATAATGACATCAAAGAAAAGGAATAAATTTACAGACACGGGATTGCTCATCTCTCTCCTTGTTTTCATTCTTTTATATGCCGTTTCATGCTCTACGGAACACCCCGTTTTAAAAGAAACTTATGTAATGGGAACAAAAGCGAGCATTACTATTTATGGGATGAGCGAGAAAAACGCACTCGACACGGCTGGAAAAGCATTTCACGAACTCCACAGAATCGAATCGATAATGAGTACTTGGAATTCAGAAAGTGAAATATCGCAACTTAATTCCAGCGCCGGTGAAAAAGGCTTTACCCCTTCCGTGGAACTATCAGAAATAATTAAGATATCGATTCGGTTTTCTGAAATAACAGAAGGAGCTTTCGACATAACAGCCAGACCACTCGTCCAATTATGGGGATTTCAAAGTGGCGCAGAAAGACTTCCTTCAGAAATAGAGATAAACAATACATTAAAGAATGTTGGATACAGGAAAATAAATATTAATACCGAAACCAATTCCGTAACACTGCCAAAGGGAACGCAAATTGATCTTGCCGGCGTGGCGAAGGGTTACGGGGTTGACA
>JAGHBT010000160.1 GCA_021160845.1 bacterium
AGTCCTCCATACCCACAAAAGCCATTGATTTACCCCGCCGATCCAGAATCACCCGCACACTGGTAACAAGCCCCGCGATAACAACATTTTTCCTGTCTTTTTTCCCTGTAAGGGCAGTGCTTTCTGTGTTCACTATATTACGTATAATATTCTTGTATCTGTCGAGAGGATGACCCGAAAAATAGAATCCAAGTGACTCCTTCTCATTTTTTAACCTTTCACTCTCATCCCACGGAGGAACGTTTTCAAGCTCAATTGTCTCCGAAGAAGATGAACCATCAAAAAACCCTAGAAAGGTTTGCCCCCTGTCCCTCTCGTTCTGACGCTTCTGCGCGTGGGCCAGAATTGTATCGAGGGTTACTATTTTCTGAGATCTCCCGCCGGGCAAATTATCGGTTGCTCCGCTCCGTACAAGACTCTCAAGAGCACGCCTATTCACGCTATGCAAATCAACCTTTTCACACAAATCGTACATATCAACGAAGGGCCCTTCTTCTCTGGCGCTAACAATGGCTTCAGCCGCTGGAATACCCATATTTTTAATGGCTACCAAGCCATAAGTTATTTCCCCATTTGATAAATCAAAATCCCTACCACTCGAGTTCACATCAGGCCCCCGGACAACTATTCCCATGCTGTGGCATTCTTCAAGTAAAACCATAAGCCTGTCTGTATTCCCCATATCATTCGTCATCGCTGCCGCCATAAACGCAACCGGATAATTGGCCTTTAAATAAGCTGTTTGCAAAGAAACCATGGCATAAGCCGCTGAATGCGATTTGTTAAATCCATACCCCGCGAAATGCGCCATCAACTTAAATATTTTATCAGCCTTCTTCATGCTGATTCCACGACTAACCGCTCCTTTGACAAAAAGTTCGTTCTGCTCGGACATAATTGTTTTATTCTTTTTACCCATTGCGCGTCTGAGAATGTCAGCTTGCCCAAGAGAAAACCCTGCGAGATCATTCGCGATGCGCATTACCTGTTCCTGATATAAAATCACTCCATAAGTATCTTTCAGAATCGGCTCGAGCCTGGGATGTTCATAAGTGATCTTTTTTCTCCCATGTTTACATTCAACAAAATCGGTAACCATATTACTGCCAAGGGGTCCTGGCCGATACAAGGCGTTTATCGCGGTAACATCACCAAATGTCGTGGGTTTAATTTTTTTTAAAAGCTCACGCATACCCGCGCTTTCAAGTTGAAATACGCCTACCGTTCTCCCCTCCTGTAAAAGATCGAATGTCTTCGTATCGTCGATTGGTATATCGTCAGCCTTCATCTGTATACCATTATGTTTCTCTATCAAATTCAAAGTGTTATGAATGTGTGAAAGTGTTTTTAATCCTAAGATATCTATCTTCAGTAGACCAATACTGTCTAGAATTTTCATCTCATACTGTGTTGTTATTTCACCTTTGTTCGACCTATAAAGAGGAACATGATTAACAAGAGGAGTGGGCGTTATAACCAAACCGGCAGCGTGGGTGGAGGCATGCCTTGCCAAGCCTTCCAGTGAGAGAGAAAGATTTAGCAATCTCTTTACAGTTTGATCGTTATTGAAAAGATTATTTAATTCAGGTACATTTTTTATAGCATCGGAAAGAGTTACTCCAGGTTGAGCAGGTATCATTTTAGCCAATTTGTCTACTTCTCCATATGAAACTTTCAATACCCTGCCAACATCTCTTATCACAGCCCTGGCGGCCATTCTTCCAAATGTTATGATTTGGCAGACATTTTCCTTTCCATAGGTAGTTACAACATGTTCAATTACCTCCTGCCTTCTTTCATCGCAAAAATCTATATCTATATCCGGCATCGATACTCTCTCCGGATTTAAAAAACGCTCGAAGAGAAGCCCATTTTCCATGGGATTAATGCTTGTAATACCGAGGACATAACATACCAGGCTCCCCGCGGCTGATCCCCTCCCCGGGCCAACCGGAATACCAGCTCCCTTGGCAAATTTTACAATATCCCATACAATAAGAAAATAACCTGGAAATCCCATCTCGTTAATAATATTCAGTTCATATTCAATCCTCTCAATTACCTGATCATTCACATCTTCAATCACATTCCCCACTTGCTCCATTACCAGGTGCTTAAGATATTCATCCGGCGAATCATATTCCTTCGGTATTGGTGAATGAGGAAGTTGCGTTTTATTATCTTTAAGTTTCAGGTTGCATTTTTCGGCTATTTCCAGTGTATTTTTCAATGCCTCCTCATGGTCCGGGAAAAGAGCCGCCATTTGTTCAGGAGTTTTAAAATAAATTTCCGGGTTCGATTTAAGAACCCTGCTTTGATCACCCAGATCTCTTCCCGTCTGTAAACAAAGAAGAACATCATGGGCTTCATGCTCTTCAGCGGTGCAATAATGACAATCATTTGTCACAACAAGTGGTAAACCAAGCTTATTTGCAAGATCAGTTAACTGTGGAATCAATAATAACTCTTTTTCTATCCCATGGTTTTGAAGTTCTATATAAAAATCTCCGCTCGCGAAGATTGACGCAAATCTCTCGGCGACCTTCTCGGCTTCATCCCTTTTACCTAAAAGAAGAAGTTTAGGGATGCTGCCCTGAAGACAAGCGCTCATCCCGATAATACCTTCTGAATAATCTTTAAGAATATCGAAATCTATACGCGGTTTATAATAAAACCCCTTCGTATAGGCAATGGATGAAAGTTTAAGAAGATTTTTGTATCCGGTTTCATTTTTGACGAGAAGAACGAGATGATCATTCCTTCTTTGTGCGCCTTTGCCCCGTGAATCGATACCCTCTGCCGCCAGGTAGGTTTCCATTCCCAAAATCGGCTTTATACCCGCCTTCAAAGCCTCTCTGTAAAATGGTATGGCTCCAAACATATTCCCGTGATCTGTAAGCGCTACGGCCGGCATCCCCATCTTCCCCGCACTGGCTACAAGATCCTTAATCCTGAACGCTCCGTCAAGAAGACTGTATTCAGAATGGTTGTGAAGATGCAAAAAATTGACATTACCCATACGAAAAACACCTCAAAACTTTAAAAACTATTCCAGCATAAACCCAAATTCCCTAACGGCAACATTACCAACCCGGTCACCTATTTCCACTCGAAGTGAAACCATTTTCTTCGAGCGGGATGAGGGAACGGGGATATATAGTTTACCGCGAATCTGATCCCACTGACTAACCGTCCATTCTCCATTCCAAAAAACCATTGATGAGTATGGATCAATTCCACTTCCTTTGTCCTCAATCGTAATATAATAAATATACTGTTTAAAAAAACCGCTACCTGAAATATCCCTGGACTTTTTGACATCCCCTATCTTCGGAGGAAGCCCATCTCTTAAATAAGCATAAGTGCCACTTTCGGTAATATCCACATCCCCCCCTTGCATTTCCGGAACCCCAACACATTTCCATAGTGAATCACCGATAGAGAATCGAAAAAGTCCAGTTCTCTCCCCACGGCAACCGGATATATTGATAGGTTTAAAAAAACAATCCTGGGCAAAATCTAAATTAAAAGGGCTCGAAACCATACTCATACCTGTATTGCCACCCGCTGATAAAGGAACAGAACTGATAATACAGGGAACCCTCCCCTTTACCGAAGAGGATTCAAGGCAGATATCCAAACAGTCCGATACCCTAAAAATCCCTTTGCGTCCCGATTCCAAAATGACAATCCTGGCCACATGATATTTATTAAATCCATATCCTCTATAATCTCTCCCGCAAATATGGAAAAGATTTTCTCCATTCCTGGTCATTCCGTATTCAAAAGGAGCAAGGTATAATTTCTCCCCGAGCTGCTCTGTTTTAATCGGTAACGCTCCATGAGGACCGATAATCTCAACTTCAGGAAGGGAAGCCAAAATTCTATCAGTTTTTATTTCAAGAGCTAATCTCCCCGCAATGCGCATAATGTGACATTCACAAAAGGCCATGTCTTCAGCGCTCTTCGCTACGGGTGAAGCAAAACATTCACTGACCGAAGCCCCTTCGTTATCAACCACTGTGTACTTGTAGACGGCTTCACTTACTTGCGACACCTTCCCAACAGAGTACTTGCCGACATGACTGAGCGGAACACCCTTCCAGCTTGCTCCATTATTAAACGATTCAAACAATTCCTCATATACACTTCCTCCATCCGGATCGGTAGAAGAAACTATCACTTCAAAAGCATTTTCAAGCCTTTTTGCCGTTTGAATCAAGGGATAGTCACCCATTGTGAAATAGAAAAGCCCCTTTGCCTCATTCCCGAAAGAGTCACTGACAAGCAGCTCTCCTCTATGTAACCCTTTTTTCAAAAATATACAGTCAACCATACCACTATCAGCGCATATAACACCTGTTCCGATTCGATCGGAACGGGAATTACCCATCTTTCTAAAGAGGAGATTAAATCTCTGCGCCCAGGATCTTCCATACCTGTCATATTCAAAAGCAATCTCGCCACTCTGTTTGTAGGAAAAAGTTCTGTTTTCAATGCTGTATAAAAACCTGTTATCAACCAGTAACTCTATAGAAAACGGGGCCATTTTGTAACCACCGATACTCTGCTCGTCCCATGTCGATACTCCAAACCCAAAAACCCCATCGAGCCGAAGAGTATCAGCTAATTTATATAAATTCTTTTCCTTTATTTTAAAGAACAGAATTTTTGGTAAATAATGTTCACTCGTTTTACTGCCATCCCCGAGAGGAACAACTTCCAAAGCTGAAATAAGAGGTGGCATTTCATCAGATATTTTGAAGATATCGAGAAAAGGGTTAATTGGATTTCCCGCGCTGTTCCTAATCTCAAAGTGAAGATGAGGCGCTTTGGTACCCGATCTACCTGAAAAAGCAAGAGTATCACCTCTAATAAATCTGTACTTTTCG
>JAGHBT010000148.1 GCA_021160845.1 bacterium
AGTGATATATGCCGGCTTGCCGGCGGGGCAGGGAAGGATGTTCTGTGTCATCTTCCGATGGAACCGGAGCAGCAAGTTGATGATTTCGGGAAGATACCTTTTGTGAGGGTTTCCATGAGCAATAAAAGGATAAGGAGTGTTGTTGAGGCGGCTCTTACCACTACTCCGGGCGTGGTGGGTATGAACAATCACATGGGATCAAAGGCTACGGCGGATTCCAGGGTAATGAAGGTGGTTCTGGGGATGTGCCGTGAGCATAATCTCTTCTTTTTTGACAGCTTGACTTCGTCCAGGTCTGTCGCGAGCGAGATGGCATCGGCTATGGGGATGCCTCCTTTAAGAAATGACATCTTTCTTGATAACAGTAAAGATGATATCCGTAGAAATATGGAGAAACTGATGAATATAGCTTCCAGAAGGGGTTGGGCGCTTGGAATAATGCATGTGAAGCGTGATAGCCTTAAAGATTTGAAATGGATGATAAGGGAAGCGGAAAAAAGGGGAATAAGGTTTGTAACTTTAAGGGAAATGTCCGATTTAATTAAAGAATCTTAAAGAATAAGGAGGCGGATTTGAAACGCTTAAGACTGGGAGTAAATATTGATCATGTTGCTACCTTAAGAGAAGTAAGAAAAACCATAGAACCCGATCCTGTAAGCGCGGCTATGCTGGTAGAGCAGGGAGGGGCTGATCAGATAACCTTTCACTTAAGAGAAGACAGAAGACATATCCAGAATCGGGATGTTAGGCTGATTAGCGAAATGGCGCAGACTCTCGTCAATCAGGAAATGGCCGCTACTGCCGAAATGCAGGAAATAGCGTTAGCCATGCATCCGGACTCCGTTACCCTCGTGCCTGAGAAAAGGGAAGAACTTACAACGGAGGGTGGACTGAATCTGCTTGGCGATACCAAAAGATACAGTGAAGTTGTAATGGCGCTTAAGGAAAGTGGAATAAAAGTAGCCGCTTTTATTGATCCGGAACTTTCTCAGATAAAAGCCGCCGCGAAAATTGGATTTGACGCTATAGAAATTCACACGGGGGAATACGCGAATGCCGGCTTGGGTAACAGTAAAGATGCGCTGAGAATCCTTGGTGACGCGGCGAAGATGGCCGCTAAGTACAACCTTCATGTTCACGCCGGGCACGGGCTTACATATCATAATATACATCCCGTTGTTTTGATCCCCGAGATAGAAGAACTGAATATCGGACACAGTATTATTTCGAGAGCGGTTTTTGTCGGCATCGAGCGGGCGGTTAGGGAAATGATAGAGCTTATGAAGCGGTAATATCCCTTTATTATGTGGAGGGAGATGCCTTCTTAACTTCATCACCCGGTGAGCTTATGGTTTAATCAATGTTCATTGCTTATTCGCGCCGGGAAATAGTAGTTGCGGATGCGATAATGAATTATTATACACACTTGTAGAATCAAGTGTGAACCACCAATGATACAGGCGTTGCCCGAAGGGCGCAATTTTTCGAATTAGCTAAACGATTATAAGGAGGATAGATGGCTGGCGAATATAAGAGGATATATGATGAATCCATAAACAATCCCGAGGCTTTCTGGAAAAGAGCGGCGGAGGAAATAGATTGGTACAAGGAACCAACCAAAATACTCGATGCTTCAAACAAACCCTTCTATAGGTGGTTTGTTGATGGCGAGATGAACACCTGCTACAATGCCGTTGACAGGCATGTGGAAACCGGGAGAGCGGATCAGCTCGCTCTTATCTACGACAGCCCGGTAACCGGGAAAAAGGAAACATATACCTACGGTGAGCTTCTGAGCAGTGTCTCGAAGTTTGCCGGAGCTCTCTCGTCTCTGGGCGTTAAAAAGGGTGATAGGGTTGTTATATATATGCCGATGATACCCCAGGCTGCCATCGCTATGCTGGCGTGCGCGAGACTCGGAGCTATTCATTCCGTAGTATTCGGCGGGTTTGCGGCACACGAACTGGCGGTAAGGATAGATGACGCTAAACCGAAGGTGATTGTTTCGGCATCATGCGGAATAGAAGTAAAAAAAGTGATAAAATACAAACCGCTTCTGGATAAGGCAATTGAGCTTTCGAGTAACAAACCGGAGAAAACGATTATTTTCCAGAGGGATGAGGCTGAAGCGGAGATGCTCGAGGGTAGGGACCTGGATTGGAATGAGATAACCGGGAAGAGCCAACCTGCCGAATGTGTTCCCGTAAAGTCGACCGATCCTTTGTATATTCTCTACACTTCCGGGACTACGGGTATGCCGAAGGGTGTCGTAAGAGATAACGGGGGGCACGCGGTGGCTTTGAAGTGGAGCATGAAGAATGTGTACGATGTTAATCCCGGGGATGTCTATTGGGCGGCTTCAGATGTAGGTTGGGTAGTTGGGCATTCCTACATTGTTTACGCGCCTCTTCTGCAGGGCTGCACGACAATATTATACGAGGGAAAGCCGGTACGTACACCTGACGCCGGCGCTTTCTGGCGGGTTATTTCAGAGTACGGAGTAAAGGCTCTTTTTACCGCGCCGACAGCCTTTAGGGCTATAAAAAAAGAGGATCCCGAGGGTAAGTTGCTTGGGGATTATGACCTCTCGGGATTTGAGTATCTATACCTTGCCGGAGAGAGACTCGATCCGGACACCTACGAGTGGGCAACAGATTTGCTTAAGATTCCGGTAATAGATCACTGGTGGCAAACAGAGACAGGATGGGCAATCGTCGCGAATTGTATGGGGATTGAGCGGCAGGAAGTAAAAGCGGGATCTCCCACCAAGCCGGCGCCCGGATATCAGGTTGAGATTCTTGATAATCAGGGGCAGAATCTACCTGCAGGAGAAGAGGGAATAGTAACGATCAAATTACCGCTTCCCCCCGGAACGCTCACTACCATCTGGAGAAATGACAAGAAGTTTGAGGAATCTTATACAGATATGTTCAAGGGTTACTACTTTACCGGCGATGGTGGTTATATTGATGAAGATGGATATGTATATATCATGGGAAGGGTTGATGATGTAATAAATGTAGCCGGACACAGGCTTTCCACCGGAGGAATGGAAGAGGTTATAGCGACTCATCCCGATGTGGCCGAATGTGCCGTTCTGGGTGTGGCGGATTCTTTCAAGGGGCAGTTACCCGTGGGGTTTGTCGTACTAAAGGACGGGGTTAACAGAGATAACGATGAGATTGCGAGTGAGTTGGTGGGGATGATCCGTAACGAAATAGGAGCTGTGGCCAGTTTTAAAAAGGCGATAGTAGTCGAGAGATTGCCGAAAACGAGATCGGGCAAGATATTAAGAGGAACGATCCGTAATATAGCCGATGGTAAAGATTACAAGATTCCGTCAACAATCGATGATCCTGATACTCTTAAAGAGATAGAAGAACATCTGAAAAGCGAAGGATACGCGAAAAGGGATTGACAAACACTCACGGAAATTGAACATAAAGTAAAGTTAAAGGCCTTCCCGGTTGCTCGGAAGGCCTTTAACTTTCGTGTTTCCATCCTGGCTGTGGATGTAAATTTTCCTACAGAAGATCTTCAAGAGGTGTGTATTTCTTTCTGAAAGCCATTGCCACAGCCTTGTTTGTAATTTTGCCGTTAAGCATATTTATACCTGTCCATATAGTTCTGTTGCCCTTTGCCGCTTTTTCAAATCCATTATTTGCTATTTCAACAGCGAATGGAAGAGTGGCGTTTGTAAGGGCAAATGTAGAAGTTCTTGCTACCGCACCGGGCATATTCGCGACACCGTAGTGGACCACTCCGTCTATGATGTAAGTAGGATTCGTGTGTGTTGTGGGTTTTATGGTTTCTATGCAACCCCCCTGATCAACAGCGACGTCCACTATAACCGATCCGTTTTTCATCGTTTTCAACATTCCTTTGGTGACCAGCCGGGGGGCTTTAGCTCCTCTTATGAGGACAGCTCCGATTACAAGGTCGGATTCAGCTACCGCTTTGCGGATATTTTCCGGGTTGGACATTAATGGAGTTACATTAGCCGGTAGAATATCGCTGAGGTGGCGCAATCTGTTGAGATCGATGTCCAGGATTGTTACCTTTGCTCCAAGGCCGGCAGCCATTTTCGCGGCGTTTGTTCCTACAATGCCTCCGCCGAGTATAGCTACTTTGGCCGGTTCAACACCCGGAACGCCTCCTAGAAGAAGACCTATTCCCTTCATTGGGCGCTCGAGATATTTTGCCCCTTCCTGTACGGCCATGCGTCCGGCCACTTCGCTCATAGGAATTAAAAGAGGCAAAGACCCGTCTTTTTCTACCATCGTCTCATAGGCGATGCAGGTTGCTTTGCTCTGCGCCATTCCGTTTGTCAGGGGACGGTTGGCGGCGAAGTGAAAGTAAGTAAATATAATCTGATCCTTGCGGCACATTTTGATTTCGCTGGGCTGCGGTTCTTTTACCTTTATAATCATATCGCTGCGGCGAAAGATATCTTTTTCCTTAGCAAGGATTGTCGCGCCCGCTTTGCGATATTCCTTGTCTTCAAAGCCGCTCCCTTTGCCGGCGTCTTTCTCAACAAGAACCTTGTGCCCGTTTTTTATGAGAGTTTCCACGCCGACCGGTATAAGAGCGACGCGGTATTCATCCTTCTTGATCTCCTTTGGTACACCGATAATCATTTGATCACCTCAGGTTTAATTAAAAGAAAAGTAAGACAAAACTTATAAACTTATTCGTTAAATATACTACCAT
>JAGHBT010000098.1 GCA_021160845.1 bacterium
CCCTGTTCTCCGGCGTAATTTTCAAGGACAAACCTTCCGAGTACGTCCGAATTTCCATCATCTTCATTCCATAATTCACTGACTTGGTCAAGCCCTCTTTTTATTGCATCACGCTGTTCTTCGCCATTTTTTAATACAAGCTCCTCTTCAAGTTTCATCACACTTCCCTTCATCCAGGATGGCTGCTGCGTATTTCCATCAGCGCTACAAAACAGCGAACAAAGCAAAATTATTATAGCGCAAACACTTGCAGTTGCTACTCTTACGCGAAGACCCATTATCTACCTCCTTATATAACTAAATTTCTGTTATCATTACATATAAATTCTCAATTTTCCAGAACAAATTGCACAATAATATAAAAAAGTTCTATGTTTTACGGCTTGATAATGTAAAAACGCGATGTCATTATATTTTCTGCACGGTATTTAATTACATTAGATTTTAAATATCTGTCGATCAATCGATAATCAAATCCAAAATGCGTACTCCAGCCGGACCGATTATCCCTGAAATTACTCATATTCCTACGAAGCACTAGCGAGATAAGATATTTAAAATACAATGTCCGACCGGGTAATTCATTAAGTCTGTAGCGAAAAAAAAGGGTCTTAACAAGAAATTTTATAATTCCTACCAGCCCAATTTCAATCGGGACTGTTACCAACAAAGTCCCTCCTTCACTTGTGCTTCTCAATAAATTACTTAATGCCACACCGCAATTTCCAATGTGCTCTAGGGTTTCAAAACAAGTAACAAAATCAAATTTACCAACATCAGCTTGTTCATTTAACTCAATAAACGAAAAATTAAACAATGGATATCTACCCTTCGCGATTTCTAAATTAGCCGAGTGATCAAATCCATAAACCTCGGCAGTCTTTAGAAAATCAGCGATAAGATTGGTTAAATATCCATTACTGCACCCAATATCCGCGTATGTTATTACTCGGTGATTTATTAATACTTCTTCTTTAATTACTTTGAAGATATGGCGCAATCTTCTTCTGTGAGGAAAGTTTCTAAACGATCTATCTTTATATGTTAGCGAATGATCAAGTACCATAAGGCTTTTTCTCTAAACCGTAATTATACAAACTCCATTTTCAGATTTATTTCTCCGCATTGATCACGACAAATGATCCTACTCCATATCCTTCCTTTACCGGTTCAACACTTTTAATCAGAGGCAGTTCATGGAAAAGTGTTTGATTAAAACTGAATTTCTTAAAGCCAGCTCTTTTCAAACCGTAAACAAGTTCATCTACCGTATAAAAAATGGCCGTTCTGTAAAAAAGGCTTTCCGCCTTACGCCTCTTATATAATTTTCCAACAACGCTGTCTCTGTCGATAAATCCAATAATTAATGAACCACCGTTTCTTAATATTCGGTATGCTTCCTTAAAAGAAATCTCTATATCATCTACAAAACAGATAGTTGTTACCATTAACGCGAAATCGAACTGTGAATCGTCAAAATCAAGATTTTCAGCTACACCTCTAACAACTTTAATACCTCTCTTGCGGGCGATTCTCCCCATTTCTCTTGACGGATCAACCCCAATCTTAATGCCCAACGGCACCGCGAAACGACCACTTCCCACACCAATCTCAATACCATTTTTACCAGGTGGTAATTGCGCCTTTACCGCCTGAAGCTCTGACTCAAAAGCAAATTCGTTTCTCTCGAACCAATCTTCATACCTTGCCGAGTATTCATCAAAAGGATTTTGTCCGGTCATAACCTGTCTCCCTAATATATTAATCATCAAACTGTGAACTTAAGCTTTTAGTTCCAATCGTCAATACACGAACGCTTAGCAAATTCATTTAAATATTTATACCTTTCAGCACAATATCTCCTTCGCTGACTCCAATATCATTGGCAATAACCCAGCATTTTGCCTTTAGCAAAAAGAATACAGGACCTTTTTCTTCGGAAAGTCCCTCGTAATTTCCCTGGCCCTTGCTGATAATAAATTTAGATTTTCGATATAGCTGCATAAATTCAGCATTACATGTTTCAAGAACAGTTCCGGGAGCTCTTGTTCCAGATGATAATATACGCGCGACCTTGTCAACCCCCGCCTGTATGGCATCCTCACGGGTTACATCATTTATAACGGGTATTTCTCTGACAACATATGTAACTGGTTTCTTTATTTCCTCGATTAAAATCCTGTCAAAAACGGATTCTCCGGCATTATCTCCAATATAGAGAATCTCATCTGTTTTACCCAAATGATGCTTGAATTTATCATAATCGAATATTGAGAAATCCTTTTTCAGTACTACATTTATTTCCTCTTCGATATCAAACTTCTTATTCACTCCAAAATCTATAACATTACCGGCAATCGCGAGCCTTATAGCCGTAAGGAGCCTGTCATCCGAGTTTTTAATTTCATTTTTCAGGGAAGGATACAAATCAAGAGCTTGTGAAATATTCTTTTCTTTTACTTTTTTGTATGGATCATATTCTCCCGTAATTTTACTTACCTTATCATAAATCAACATTCCTGTCTCGGGGGGTGTATTTTCAACCGGAATATCTCTCAGTATCGTGCCCACCTCATCGAGAAGACTTTTTAATTTCTTCTCGTCCCTTGTTACCATTCGTCCGGCACGGAGCGCCTGATTAAAAAAACACGGAATACAATCAAGGTATGTTCTCACTATTTTCTTCCCGTTTTCCCGTTACCATTCCGGAACTTGTAAATAAACTTCACTGTTATGGGTGCAGAGTCTAAACAAAAGAAATTTCTACTTCAAGAACTAAAGCAAAGAAACTGCATATTAATAGTAGCAGAATTGCTTTTCTCATTGATATTATTTCTACTTTCCGACACATTAGTTGTATATATTTCAAAAAATAGGAGTTTTGTTAAAATGAAAAATGTTAATAATTATTCAGAAAATTTTAAAAAACCGAACGGGTCAACAAACTGTTTTTTTGTTTCGGATCTTCATGGCAGAATAGACCGATTCCAAAAACTGTTTCAGACAATCGAAATCGAAAAACCTGAAATCGTTTTTCTTGGAGGAGACATCCTGCCCAAGTTACAATCGTCCGGCAACGGAATTAAAGATTTTATTAATGATTATCTGTTAAAGGAATTGTCATATCTACGCGTGAAACTCAAGGATTCATACCCACGTATTTTTGTAATATTGGGAAATGACGATGGACAATATTATGAAAAGAGCTTAATAAAAGCCTCGTCAGAAGGATTGCTTGACTACATCCATAACTGTAAGAAACAGGTTGGACGATGGACAATATACGGTTATTCCTACGTTCCTCCAACTCCCTACAGACTGAAAGACTGGGAACGATACGATGTTTCCCGCTACATTGATCCTGGCTGTATTTCTCCCGAAGAAGGAGAACACTCGTTTCCGATTTCTCCGAACGAAGTAAGATATTCTACTATTCAAAAGGACCTCAATGAATTGACAGGAACGGAAGATCTTCACGATGCGGTGTTTTTGTTTCATACACCACCTTATAAATCTAACTTGGACCGCGCAGCACTCGACGGACAAATGATCGACCATGTACCGCTTGATTTACATGTTGGGAGCATCGCTGTTAGACGTCTTGTCGAGGCAAAGCAACCACACCTTACACTTCATGGACACATACATGAATCAGCGAAAATCACGGGTGCGTGGCAGGACCGAATCGGACGCACGATAATGATATCGGCAGCTCACGATGGGCCGGAGCTGGCACTTGTAAAGTTCTATCTTGAAGATCCCAACTCGGCCACTCGAGAACTTCTATAACAATTTATTTTTTATTCATCATTGGAAGAAGTAAAGCTGCATCGGTAATAGCTCCAATCTTCACGGCAAAACTCGTTCTATTTTCTATATCTTCATCTGTTACAATATGGGTATCAATTAATCCCCCGGATCTATATCCGGTCTTAATGTAGTTCATTTCGTCCAGACAAAGACTCCAGCCTTCCAACCAGAGCAAGAGTTCCTTTCGTTGTATATCTGAACCACGAAAATGGATTAGGATGTCAATATCGCTTGCCACTCCCGCGGAAGCGTTTTTTGTACTGCCAAACACGTAAAATCCCTCAACTCCAAAACGCTCTGAATCGAGTTGAGAAGCAATCTGTTTGGCCATTTTGAGACGCCATGTCCAGAAATTTCTGGAATGAATTCCATTTCGCTCAACAAGTTTCTGGTCAGCCGGTTCATCAGCTGCGAACCCGGGTTTTACTAAAATCCCAAGGGCTTCGTTTAATTCAGCGTTCATCAGTATTTGAAGGATCTGACCTTCTGTTGTTTTCGGAATATCAATCAGGTGAACAGTATCGGCAAGTGCCGCAAACTCGGGTAGCACATTCGGCAATAAATTTGGAGATTTCTTTAAAAAATTTTCATTGAATATTATATCTTTGTCATCCGGGTACAAGGGGAGATACCGAATATGACCTTCCACTAGATCCTGAAAGAAATGTATGCCGAATGAAAGATCAGGTATATAATTGCCTTTTTTCCTAGCGATTTCAATAAGAACAGCCGTGTTGCTGATATCGGAATAAGTGACATTTACACCGAGCCTGATATCTCCACGGCTTCCCCAACGCCCCGGCCCCATCAGAATAAACTTATTCTTTGGCAAAAGCTTGTTCAGTTGACCCACAGCAAGCCCGACAGAAAGCAACGCGGATTTATCCGGTAATTCACTGTATTTCTGAGGATCTACGTATACTATGTGGGTTATTTCCGGTACATATCCATTTGAAATATATCTGCTTGCCGAGAAGACAATCTTCTCTTCAGATACATCTTTCGGTATAGGAGCAGGGGCATCGCTTTTCGAGTGGCTCTGGGGTCTGCACTGGAGAAGATAAAGATTCTTACCGTCATGCGCGAATTCTATGTCTATGGGTGTTCCCAATGTTTTCTCAAGCAGTTTCATTGTACCACTCAATTGCTTGATGAAGGTCGAATCGTTAATAAGCCCTTCGAATGTTACAACGAGATCATCCTTTTCAAAATTGGTGTTTAAGGTCATGGGCCTCCGGAGATGCTGCCCGTCAAATACAGATACAACTTTATTAATCAATGGCATTTCATTACCGTTCATTCTCAACAGGCTATTTACGTCAATCGTCTTGAAGGTATTGGCTTTCATATCTATAACATCTACTTTCTTCGGCGAGTAATACGCAACCTCCTCTGGTTTGATATTAACCCTAAGTCCCGGTTGCCCCGCTGCTATTAAAATCGGGTAATCATCCCCGATGCGGTCAACAGCGCGAGTACCCATACCGGGGACTATGCGTATCAAGCCATCATCATATTTGATCCGTGGAGACCAACGAAATTCATTTTTGCTGAATGCCACACCAGCAAACACCGGACAATAATAATCCCCCACTCGCGTCCCTATAACTTCCTGAATCATAATTCCCATTTCCTCGCTGAAATCAATCAACCCGCGTTCAACCCGGTACTCTATGGGATCAGGCCCGAAAGTAGAGGCATAAACTTCCGCTATTGCATCCATCAAATTTTCAAGACGTTTGTTCTTGTCGCCCTGGTTCGATAAAAACAGACTTTTATACTTGCCGGAAAATGCAGCTCCCAAGCTGTCTTCGAGCAAACTGGAACTACGTATAATCAGAGGTTTATCATCGAATTCATCAAGTAACATTGAAAGTCCTTTGACGATCTCAGGGGGGAAACAACCGTTTTTCATCGTCTGAATTATGTTAGGATATTCGAGGCGCACTTGATTAATGTCTTTGTATTTCTGCTCCACTACATCCTCAAGGTTGTTGTGTCTCAGGAACGCGTGCATGACATCCGATGTTATATGCCAGCTTTTGGGCACCTTTATGTCTCTGAGAAGCTCACTGGAATTGGCGGATTTTTTAAGTATCTTCTTCGCAAGAAAAAGTCCGGCGGATTTCCCTCCCAGCTTACCCTGGCTTTCAGAGGCATAAATGATCCTATCAACCAGATCGAAGTAATCACTGATTTCAATATAATTCTTTGCGATATTAATATAACTCAGCTGGCTCGAGAAAATTCGCCTGATAAGTGCTACGGTAACTCCCATTTTATTTGTCGGAGATAATTCTATTCCTTCAGGAACAATATTCGCGTATCTACGGATGGCATCGATTACTTCTAAAAGCGAGGTATTCCGATCTGTTATATGTACCATAAAATTAAGTTTGTCGTCCTGTATCCAATTTTGAAGAAATGTATGGATC
>JAGHBT010000162.1 GCA_021160845.1 bacterium
CTTCGGTTAACAGCCGAATGCTCTACCAATTGAGCTACTGAGGAGCATAGATATAATCATTTCTTCGTTACATCAATACATGATAATAGTAACAATATCCTATTTTGTCAACGCCCAAAAAATTATCATTATGATTTCTAAAAAAACAGTTTCTAATCATACTTATGAATTTTACTGATAACCTTAAGATCCTCAACGAGGAGTTCAACCGGCGTTTTAACGGGAAGCTCTTTTAACTTCAACGTTTTATTCCCGGATTCTACTCCCAAATCCCTCCCCAACATATCCATAAGCTGAATGCGGCACACGGGACATGACGTTGAAACAACTTCAGCATTCGCTTTCGCTATTGATACAACCTTTTTCCGCGCTACTTTCTCAGATATTCCGGACTCGGTAAAGGTAAACACACCCCCTCCCCCACAGCACACCCTGTCATTCTCCATTCTAAAATAACGATGTCCGGGAAGCATCTTCAAAATATACTCCGGCTCGCTATTAATGTCCTGCCCCCTGTTCAAGTGGCAGGGGTGATGATAAACAACTATAGGCCTTTTATCTTCTTTGTCTGAACCATCAAGCATTTTTTCATTCCCAAGGGTTACGTCTCCCTTTTTATTATTGTCCACCACAAAAAGTCTCTCATAACCGGTCTTCTCCGGCACGAAGAAAAGAAGTTCAGCTACAAGTTCATTGATATCCCGAATCCTGCCTTCAAGCTTTTCAGAATACAGTTTCCTTGCTTCTTTATAACCTTCTTGTTCACCATGACTTTCCCGTGCTCTTTTGAGAACTTCACGTTTTTCGTCCCACTCGATATTAAAAAATCCGTCATCATTGAGATCTAAAAGCCTTGGGTATTCTTTTTTGAGCATCAATCCGCCCGAAGCACAGGATGTTACAATCCAGTCATATTCATAAGATGAAAGAATCTTTATTAGTTCCTCAGCTCCCTTGCGTGCCCCGTCTATATCGCCGGAATAAAAGGCGGGAGCAAAACAGCATGGCTGATTCTGTGGTACGACCACATCCACTCCTAAAAGATTCAGCAGATAAATTATATCCTCAGCTTCCTCACGAAAAAAATTGTTAACCATATCTCCGATAAAGAAGCATGCTCTTCGTTTACTTTTCAGATTTATATTTCTTGCTCTTTTAACTTTTTCCGTAAGCTCCTCCGCTTTTTCCCAATCAAAATCCCTCTCATTATTTCTTGCTAAGGTTTCTGTATCAAGAAACGACACATCTAATTCGGCTGCGCTAAAAAAGTCGGCGTTGGACTGTATAAATGATTTCTTGGTCGGCATCGGAACAAATCTCTTCCTCGGCCACCCGAGGATTGGGAACAAAAAGTTCAATGGACTCCTACTTCTCGTTTCATACAGCGGGCCCTTTCTTGTAAGCCCCAAAAATCTCATAGTGTTGAAGAAAGAATTGTTTATTCTATTCAAAAGGTAAAGGAGAATACGTTTATAAACAGGGATAAGCCCCCTTCTCCCCGTTTCATTTTTAACAGCCAGAATAATTTCATCGGCTCTAGCCCCGGACGGACAGTTCTCCTCGCATGTCTTACAATGAAGACATACATCAGAAACTCTGCGAATTTGCTTCTCGTCTACATCTTCACCGCGGAAAAAGGCCTCGGCAAGTTCTATTTTCCCTCTTGGCCCCGACCATTCTTCCCTTATAACATCATAAATAGGACAAGCCGAAATACAAGAACCACACCTGTTACAGAGAAGAAAATCTTCCGTAACATCCCTATTGCTTTCCTTTCCCGCTATTATTTTCAAGCCTTCACTCCCACCAACTATCTATTACTTATTGATAATTATCCTCTCGGGATCAAAGAGACGCAGAAGCCTGGAGTTTAATCTCCGCACATTATTCCTGTTTATTTGACCACTTTCCCGCGTGGAGAATGATTCATTTACAGAATCACCTTCGCTTTCATCCCTATAGCTATCACCATAAAAGAAAAGAAATACATCCTTTAAGATTTCGGCAATTTTGACATCTTCCGTATCCTTTGATCTAAAAAGATATTCTATGAGCCTCTCATCACCAACGGGTAATTTTTCCAGGGAATTACCTATGGGGACAATACATTCGACTCTTAATCCTGTTAAATTCCACCCCGACTCACAAAGGTACCTGCTAATTCCCGTCCTCCTCAAATCACATAATCTCGTTTCTTCGCGGCAAGGCAAAACATAATGGATTCTTCGAGGATAGAGGTTCTCCCAAACAAGTCCTCCAACAGGAGACTCAACATCCGCCTGTAGATAAAAGGAAATATGAATGGCCGCCACACATTCTTCATCAGTTTTAAGCAATCTGTCGATAATAGTTCGCCCTGTCAATTCACTCTCATGGACCCTCTGAACCCCCACGCTGTTTGAAGCAACAATCTTTTCTATAGTATCTTCCGCTCGCCCAAGAGCATCTTCGCTCCCACTCTCCAGTCTAACAGTAAGAACCGCTTCCAGCTCGGTTTTAGTAAAAGAGATATTCTTGTTCGGCCCCGATCTTTGCTTGACGGTTATTGTGTCATCCCCCCATTCTCCCGCTTCATAAATATGGGCAAGGGATTCCGTATAATATATTGTTTGACATACAGAACCCACCTCAAAATTAATTCTTGAAGAAAGTCTCTCAAGGATATTAAGATTTCCACTGTAAGCAATCATTCTCGTATATTCAAAAATCGGGATGAGCTTGGCTACAACCTTGGTAACAAGCCCACATCTTCCCATTGCCCCATAAACAAACCCCGTTATGTTATATCCCGTCACATCCTTCACTGAACGCGACCCGGAAGAAATCACTTCTCCGGCAGAGGTTACAATTTCCAGAGAGAGAATATATTCTCTTAACCGTCCAAAACCGCTCTCAAGATCTGATATAAAGCCATCATCAATCATCTGCGCCATCGTAATATTATCAAAGAGAAGAGTCCCTACGGGAAAAAACAATCCCTCTTTTTCAATAGCGTCAACAAACTCCGATACCTTCACACCTCCATCAACTACGGCAATCATATCGCTTCCTGAAATTTCAAGTATTCTTTCGGATTGGGGGGGAGACACTATAATTTCAATCTTCTCTTCCTCTGGAAAAACCTCTATTTCACTCGAATTTCTGATAACTCTTAATTCGTCATTTCCTGTCCGTGTAAAATAGTTACCGCTATCTACCAATAATCGCACATTTCGGCCATCTTTCTTCAAATCCGTACATGTTTGTAAAAAGCGCGCTGCCTTCGAAACCCCGGCTGGTTTGTATAAAAACGTATGCTGTTTATGAAATTTGCTCAAAACAATTTCCACTCTTCTTCTATTTTGGATTCAACCACCCTGAAGAACATAGTCTATCAACCCAAATAATTCAGGATCATCGTTATAGTAACTATACTGGCGATAGTTGCCGTGAGAATCCCCACAGTAACTATCTCGGGCCTGCAATCAAATTCTGTTGCTAATACAACGGCGTTTACCGCAGTAGGCATCGCCGCTTCAACTATAAGCACCTTTCTAATAAGTGAATTAAAACCGAATATTCTTACGAGCAGAAGCGCTACAACAAAACCCCCGCCTATCTTGATCATAGCAGCAGATGCACCCTGTAACAGTTCTTTTCTTTTTTTCTTGATACTAATTTGCTCAACATCTTGTCCTAAGCCGGCAAACCTTTGGAAAACTATTTTCTCGAGTTGCATGCCAAGCAGGAGAAGGCCGAGCGGAATCGCCGAATGGCCCAACATGTTGATCATCTTCATAAAAGATTCAGGCGGGAGCATATCAAAATGAAGCAGCAACTTCGAAACTATTATAGCATGCAACATCGGGACCTTAAAGACCGTGGCTATTGCTTCCAATGTCTTTTTTTTACCGGCGTTTGCGACAAACACCCCTAATGTTGACTGCACTGTCGAAGACCCGGCCACAAAAATAGCGGCATAGACGACTCCCCTCTCCCCAAAAGCAAGCATACAAACGGGTATGCCATAAAACCCGCTATTGGAAAACATGGAGGCAAGGGAAATAGCATTTCTTGTAACTCTATCCTCTTTAAATAAAAATCCGGTGGCCTGTGCAAGAGCGAGAAGAATCACAGACACTGTGGCAACAAAAAGCAAAACCTTTAGAAGAATCAAAGTCCCCGCGTTATTCTCCGTCATCGCCATAAATATAAGCGCCGGCGAAAGTACATAGAGCTGAGTACGCGAAAATACTCTTTCATCTACTTTACCCAACCTCCGAAGTAAAGCCCCCAGAAAAATAATAAAAAACACAGGTAGAACTACTTTTGTAACTATCACCGAATCAACCCCCCAAACTTTACTATACCAGAATACTTCAATACATATCGAAAGATATCAACTTTCTTTCCACTGAGCCAACCAATTCTACTACTCAGGTGCCTCGAACCCTTTATTTCTAATTATCAACGAAAACCTGAGGAGCAAAAAACCACTCCTGAAAAGAGTGGTTCAAATGCGATAATACAATAAATTCGAAAGGTTGCGAGTGACCATTAAGGAAGTAAGGCCACAGGGGGTTTTAATAATTATTTATGATTACCCTTTCTTTTCTTCCTTTTCCTCTGTTTTGTCAACATCCTCGTCCGTTTGCTCTACTTTTTCTTCCTCCAAGGGTTTTTCTTCCTCACCGCTTTCCTTATCCTTATCTATTTCAGTTTCCACTTTTGCCTTTTCACGCGCTTCCTTTTCCAGAACAACAGAAGGATTTTCCGGTATATCAACCTTATGATACTTTTTCATCGATTTCTTTTTCTTCCCACGCTTCTTTTCATCAGCTTTGAGAAGTTCTAGCAAAGCCATATCAGCATTATCTCCGGGGCGCTTAACAAGCCTCAAAATACGTGTGTAGCCACCTTGCCTATCGGCAAAACGAAGCCCTATATCATCAAAAAGTTTCTTTAGAACCGCCGGTTCCCTCACGGTTTTCGCAACATGCCGCTTCGCCGAAAGATCCCCACGCTTAGCGAATGTAATTAGCCGTTCCGCTACTCTTCTAGCTTCTTTCGCTTTCGCTGCTGTTGTTCTAATCCTTTCACTCTTAAAAAGTGATGTTACCATATTGCTCAACATCGCTTTTCTGTGAGAAGCGGTTCTGTTGAGACTTCTATGATCGCGATTATGGCGCATTACTTCTTCTCCTCTTCCTTGTTTTCATCATTATCCATAATACCCTGAACATCCATTCCGAGATGAAGATTCATCCCATCCAGAATGTCTGTAATTTCTCTCAAACTCTTGCGTCCAAAATTACGATATTTCAGCATTTCACTCTCTGATTTTACGATTAACTCACCAAGGGTATCTATTTTAGCTGCTTTCAGACAGTTCGAAGACCTGACGGACAATTCGAGTTCTTCAACATTTCTGCTGAACAAATCTCTAATCTTCATCAGCCCCTCATCTATTTTCTTAACTTCCTCTTCTTCAAACGGCTCTTTTTCAAAATTCATAAACAGAAGGAAGTGATCCTTTAGAATTTTGGCCGCAAACCCAAGGGCATCCTGGGGAGTGACACTTCCATCAGTATAAACATCAAGCATTAAGCGGTCAAAATCAATTCTATGCCCAACTCGTGTATCCTTAACCTCATAATTGACCTTAATAATTGGGCTGAAAGTGGCATCCATCGGTATAAGACCTATCTCATACTGATTAAGGTTATGAGCGTCTGATGATACATACCCGCGTCCATGCCCGATTAAAACCTCCATTTTTAGCGGAAGTTCTTCCGTAACAGTAGCAATCAGAAGATCCTTGTTAATAATTTCAATATCACCATCAGCTTTAAAATCGGCTGCAGTAATTTCTCCTTTTTTCTTTGTTTCCAAAGTGAGAAATTTTGGTTCGTCACTATGCATAACAACTATCAATTGCTTAAGGTTAAGAACAATATCCGTAACATCCTCTTTAACCCCTTTAATTGTATCAAATTCATGCTGAACTCCATCAATCTTAACAGCTACCACAGCCGCTCCCTGAATAGAAGAAAGCAGGGTTCGCCGGAGGGCATTTCCAATAGTATAACCAAAGCCTCTCTCAAAAGGCTCAATTTTGAATCTTCCAAAAGTTGGAGTTGAAACCGATTTGTCCATTTCAACTTCCTTTGGCATTAAAAGATTGCGCCATTTCATTTTAAATACTCCTCCTTGCAGAGCAAACAAACACCCCTTTGTTTATTCGCTTATAACCATGCGAAAAAACAAAAAATCTATTTCGAATACAGCTCCACGATCAAATTCTCAGAGATAGGTACCGGGATAAGATCTCTTGTAGGTTCCTCGACATAGACGCCTTCCTTTTTACTAACATCTACTGAGATATACGAAACCATTTCTCTACTCCCGTGCGTTTTCAGAGATTCATCAATAATCAGCAGATCTCTACTTTTCTTCCTCGGAGCGATCCTGTCACCAACTTTTACCTGATAAGAAGGGATATTCACTCTCTTCCCATTTACTTCCATATGATTATGAAGTACAAGTTGCCTTGCCGTTGCTCGTGAAGGGGCAAACCCCATTCTATAAACAAGGTTGTCCAGTCTGGTCTCCAGCAATTTTAACAAATTCTCCCCGGTTACACCCTTCATGCTATCAGCCTTCTTAAAATAATTATGGAACTTACGTTCGAGAAGCTGATAGTGACGACGCAGCTTTTGCTTTTCTCTGAGTTGGAGCCTATAATTACTCCTGCGTCTATATCTTATTTGCCCATGTTCACCCGGAGGATAATCCCTCTTCTCAAGAGCACAACGATCCGAGTAACAACGAGCCCCTTTAAGAAAGAGCTTTGTTCCCTCTCTCCTACAAAGTTTGCATTTGGGGCCAGTATACCTTGCCATTTAACAATACCTCCCTGAACTTCAATCCGTATATATCTCCAAATTATTCAGATTCGATTTGAATACGAATCTTAATCCTATCAATCTAAAGCAACTCCCCGCTTGTTCTCCCACGAATAAACGAACGGGGTTCAAGCAATACTAATTAACCATTATTACATTCTTCTACGTTTCTTTAGGCGTACACCATTATGAGGAACAGGAGTACAATCCTTAATGCCGGTAACATGCAATCCGGCCGCCCGGAGTGAACGAATAGCAGGTTCTCTACCCGGACCGGGACCCTTAATCCACACTTCCACCTTCTTCATACCCAAATTCACAACTTCATTACTGACATCTTGAGCAGTCTGCTGCGCGGCAAAAGGAGTACTTTTACGGGATCCCTTAAATCCAAGCTTGCCGGGACTTGACCACTTGATAACATCTCCATCGAGATCCGTAATGGTTATTATCGTATTATTAAATGTAGATTTAATATGGGCTATGCCAGCTACTTCTACATTTTTCTTCTTTTTTTTCACCTTTTGTTGCTTTTTGCCTTTTTTAGGTTTAGCCAACTGACAATCTCCTTCCTTTATTGATTATATATAACATTAAAAATATTTATTTCTTTTTCGCACCCGGACGATGCCTGGGACCCTTACGAGTGCGTGCATTGGTATGTGTTCTCTGACCATTAACAGGTAATCCTAATCTGTGCCTTAACCCACGATAGGCCCCGATATCCATCAACCGTTTAATACCCCGCGAAACCTCGCTTCTCAAAGCGCCCTCTATTTTATATTCGTCTTCAATGATATCCCTTATTTTAACAGTCTGATCCTCTCTCAGATCCTTCGTTTTCACATCAAAGGCAACATCAGCTTTTTCCAGAATCCCCCTCGCACTCGAAGGACCAATTCCGTGAATATAAGTTAAAGCAATTACTATATGCTTCCCATCCGGTATATCAACTCCGGCTATACGCGCCACAAACATACTCCTTTCATCTCTTTAACCTTTTTCAACTTTATCCCTGACGCTGTTTATGTTTCGGGTCCTTGCAAATAACTCTAAGGACACCTTTGCGTCGGACAATCTTGCAATTCGGACACATTTTCTTAACTGAACTTCTTACCTTCATTTTTTTCTTCCTCGTTTATTCTTTGCGGCCTGTCGTTTCGTCGGCAAACAAGCAAAATAATTAATTATTATTTATACCGATACACAATCCTGCCTCGGCTGAGATCATAAGCGCTAAGCTCAAGAGAAACCTTGTCCCCCGGTAAAATCCTTATAAAATTCATTCTCATCTTCCCTGAAACATGAGCAAGAACGATGTGCTTGTTCTCAAGCTCAACCCTGAAGATAGCATTCGGCAAAGCCTCCACTACAGTCCCTTCTACCGGTATACTTTCCTGTTTAACCATTTCTATCTTCTTCCTATATATTGCTTCAATTTCATTACAACCTTCTTTAACGTGTTAATATTTCAGGGCCATTCTCTGTAACAGCAACCGTATCCTCAAAATGGCACGACAGTTTGCCATCCCTCGTGATAATTGTCCAGCCATCCGCCAGGGTTCTAATATCTTCAACCCCTTCGTTAAGCATCGGTTCAATAGCGAAAACCATTCCCACTTTGATAACGGGACCTGTTCCGGGAGGTCCAAAATTAGGAATTTGAGGATCCTCGTGAAGTTCTTTACCCACTCCATGTCCGGTGAGTTGTCTCACAACACCGTACCCTTTCCCCTCTGCGTATTCTTGAATCGCGTGCGATATGTCTGAAACACGGTTGCCGGCTCGGACCTTATCGAGCCCGATATCCAGAGCCTCTTTTGTAACTTTCATTAATCTCTCCGCGTCCGGGCTGATTTTACCAACAGCAAAACTCCGTGTGGAATCTGAATAAAACCCATTTTTAATCACACCACAGTCAACCCCTATTAAATCGCCATCTACAAGCTCTCTGGTGCCCGGGATACCATGCACAACCTCTTCATTTACCGAAGCGCATATCGTGGCTGGAAATCCCTGATATCCCTTAAAAGCCGGCTCTCCACCCTTCGACCTGATAAATTCCTCAGCTACCTTATCCAACTTTGCTGTAGTAATACCGGGTTTTATCAATTCGCCAACTATCAACAAGGTTTCCCGAAGAATCGAAGCGCTTTGTCTCATTAACTCAATTTCTGCATCTGTTTTTATCTTAATCAACTCAATCCCTTCATTATTTCCAAAGTGATTTCATCAATAGCACGAGCTCCATCAATTGACATTAATAATTCATCTGTTTTACTATAATAATCCAGGACCGGAGCTGTTAACTCATTATAAACTTCAAGCCTCCGCCTTACCGTTTCTTCTCTATCGTCATCCCTTGTTATTAGCTGTCCACCACACTTAACACATTTTTGCGTATCTTTCTCCATCACCTCAATATTATAAATCGCTCCACAATCCGCGCACACTCTTCTGCCCGTTAAACGCTTTACGAGAATCTCTGAATCCACATCTATCAATATAACATGATCCAGTTCTATCTCTTTCTCTTTAAGCAACCCGGAAAGAGCTTCAGCTTGGACTACTGTCCTTGGAAAACCATCAAGAATCCAACCGGGAGCAAAGGTTTCATTCAGCTTATTGGAAATCATCCCAAGAATAATGTCATCAGGTACAAGGAGTCCCTGATTCATAAAACCTTCGGCCTTCTTTCCAAGCTCTGTGCCCTTTGAAACAGAATCGCGCAGTAAATCACCCGTGGAAATATGCTGAACCCCCACTCTCTCCGCTATCCTTACAGCCTGAGTTCCTTTTCCCGCTCCAGGAGGTCCCAATATTATAAGACTCTTTGCCAAACTACAAACCCTCTCTTTAAACAAAAATTGAATGATAAAACTTTACAGCCCATACCAAATGTAACATTGCCAAGAAGCAACACCGCGTACTAACGTCTTCCTCTAAGATGCCCCTTCTTCATAAAACCATCATAATGTCTCATTAATAAATGTGTCTCTATCTGTTTTAAAGTGTCCAACATAACTCCTACAATAATAAGAAGGCC
>JAGHBT010000314.1 GCA_021160845.1 bacterium
ATATTTATCTCAAATGAAATGATAGTTGAAGAAAAAAATCCGTCGTTCCTCAGTTTTCAAACGGAAAAAATAGAATCACAAATAGTTATCGAAACAAATTTTACTTTTGAAAAGCGGAGCTTTCCCTAATCAGGGGAAGAACATCCGACATTGAAGAAGCTGATCAAAAAGTCTTCTTGCTCACCGGAACAAAACCTAACCGGCCACATACTAAAAGCTCAAAGAGTACATGGCCACAGAGCCTAATCAGATATGAAATAAGGATATAACCTAGCTTAGGAATTAATTACGTAAATATTTTTACTTAATTGCTCTTTGTGGTTGATGCTTGGAATCGAATGATTGTGCAGTAGCACCCTATCAGCTAACGGGCCCGTTCCATCTCGATCATTTCGTAACTTTCACTATATAGAAAACAGACATGCATGGCATACAAAAAACGGGAGGCTAAAGAGCCTCCCGCCTGTTTAGATCAATCTAATCAACTGTTTAGAAATGATAAACAGCTGATATTCTGGTGATAACATCACTGTCTGCTTCTTTACCTGTCAGCCAATAACCCATTTCGAAAGGCGCTTCATCGGTAAGAACACAGTCAATATCGAAATCGCTAACGTGGAAGGCAAGACCGAGATGCCAGTTGAATGGCGCTTCGGTTTCTTCCTCTATGTAATCATCGGTTCCATCGTTAGTTGTACTCTTCATTTTGTTCAGAGACTTGGTACAGCCCGTGCGCACTGTAAGCCAGTCCTTGACATCCGTCTCAAGAGCCAGGAGAAAACGGGGCATGGTAACAATCGAACCTTCCCAACTACCAGTAACACCCGTGGCATATTCCGAGGGCTCAGCCTTCATATACCTAAAGGGTTCAATACCGAAAACTAACATATTGTCCTCGTTAACCTTAAAGTCGGCGGCTATACCCAGAGTGAAATTCATCGCCTTTACACCTGACATCAAATCTCCACCAAAATAAGCCGCGGCACTGTCAGCTTTAAGATTGTATTCCGCCATGCCGAACCCTACGTACGGAACGAGTGTGATAGTTTCGTTGTAATCATAGAAGAGACGCGCGTTGAAATCCATTTTCATACCGGCATCGTCGGTGATATCTCCATAACCTGTATTTTCATCCGTATATGAAACCATGGTATAATCAAAGCCAAGATCGGCATACATGTCATCATTGATATCCATACGGACACTGGCTCCTATTGTGGTATAAGCATAACTGTCCTCTTCGTCATTTGTATCGACAGGATCGTCATAGCTGGATAACTCACTAGCGCGGCTGAACCTAAGACCGAGGGTCATCTTATCCATCTCATAGGCATATACTAAATCATATTTATTATAGAGAGAATAATCGTAACAATCGTAATCCTTCCAATATCCGGGAGCTGAAACATTATCCCATATATCATTCGGCCCTCTTGTACTTTCCATAAAGAAGAGCCCGATTGTTCCATAATCACCGTATTCACCAAGACCGTATATGAAACCATACATAGCATCGTGGTGGTACATGAGATCCACTAAAACAATATTAGCGTAGGACGGCAGAGTGGCGGGCCAATTGAAAATGTTGGCATCATCTTCAATGTAATTACCAACATCACCCAAGGCTTCGAGTCTGCTGTTTGTTGCCATCACAGGCACTGCTAACGCAGCGATCATGATGACGGCCAGAGTAACTTCAAAAAACTTTCTCATTTTAACCTCCTGTAAGAATTTTCCATTCCGGAAAAATTTCAGGCAAAACATTCTATGTCACCGCTTCAAGCAAGCGGGTAGCTACAATCAATACGAATTCAGATTATGACCTTCATAAGATGCACTTTCAAAAGGCTATCTAATCCATCCCCCCTTTCAAATAGCTCGTTTAAAAAACATGTTATCCGCGACACTGTCGCGCATACTTCTTTTCCCAATTCCCGATGGTATTAACCATCAACCTGCTTTATTGAATACCCCCTTCCATAACCCCACTATTTGTCGCTTTACTATATTCGCAGGCAAAACTAAACCAGTAAAACAACTCTGTCAACCCTTTTTTTTATTTTTTTATTATTTTTTTATTATTTTCTCGAACAAAATTTTAAACCTCAATACTCAATTATTTATTTAGCACCTAAACATCTTGACTCCACCGCGCGACTACTATAGAAATATAATAATAAAATTGCCACTGATTGTGAGGCGCGCACTGAGCTTCCGGGGTTTCTTATTAATTAAAAGGGGCAAAAAGAATGCCGAAAAAATATCTTTCTTATTTTCATTCCATTCGGAAGACCTTCAGGATAATCATTATACTGATTCTGAATGTAATTGTTTCCGGAGTTATAACAGCGCAATTCTCGGACGCTCTAGCCTCGGAGAATAGCACTTTCCAGTATGGGTTCAAGGAAAGAGTACGACAAACATATCTAAAAAATGCTTTTGACTTGGAGGATACTAAGGCAGACGACACAAATTTCATCAGGGTACGTTCCCAACTCTGGGGCGAGTGGGAACCGGTCGAGGGGTGGAAACTCTACACGCAGGTTTGCAACGAGCACCGGCACTGGTTCAAATCGACCAAGGGTTATGAAGATGAAGATTTCAAGATCAATGAACTCATATTGGAGAATCTCTATATTGCCATAGACCGGATTGGGGGATCTATCTTAAGTATTAAGGTGGGACGTCAGAACATAATGTACGGTGAGAGCTTCCTGATGATGGACGGCGGCCCCCTGGACGGTTCAAGGACTGGCTATTTCAACGCTCTGCGTCTTAAAGCTGAAACGGGCAAAAAATATCTGGAATTCCATCTTGTTTCCGATCCGACCTGGGACAAATATATGCCCGTGCTGAACTCCCAACACAAAAGCCTAATCGAGAATGATGAAAAGGGAGCGGGGGTTTACTATGTGGACAACTCACTTACTAAAAAAAGAATAGAAGGGTATTACTTCTACAAGTGTGAAAATTACCCGGAGAACGGCAAAAATAATATCCATACCACGGGCGCCAGGTTGAGCGGAGAGTACAGCCACGACGGCAGCTATGCAGCCGAATTCGCTTTACAGCTCGGCGACAGATTTAATCATAACAGAATCGGTATGGGTGGGTACGCTCATGCTTCCTATGGATTTTCAACTTACCTGAACCCCGCCATCAGTGCGGGGTTAATCTATCTCTCGGGAGATAATCCCAAAACTGATGAGTACGAGGGATGGAATCCACTCTACAGCCGCTGGCCGAAATGGAGTTCACTTTATATATATCCACTCGCTTCTTTCGAACGCGGTGTCGCCTACTGGGAAAATCTCATAGCGGTCAATATCAAACTATCGGTTAACCCGATTGATAATGTAAATATAGACGCGTCTCTTTACTACATGAAAGCCCCGGAAAACTCGGAAAAAGGTCTTTCTTCACCAATAATACTGGGAACGGGTGATGAGCGCGGTCTACTTTCAATTCTTAAATTAAAATGGGCTTATACCGATTATCTCAGTGGTCATTTGCTCTGGGAGCATTTTATACCCGGAGATTATTATCTTGACGGAGTTGATCCGGCAGATTTTCTCAGGTGTGAGTTAAGCTTCAAGTATTAGTGTTTGAAAGGTAAACAGGATTCGATTGGTATCATTGAAGTTGCATTTTCTTAATATTTCTTTTATGTTACCCGGAAATTATTTCCCTTACACAACAAAATGATTCAGCCAGCTCTTTATTATAGTATTCGTCAGTCTCAATCAAGCTGCCGACATTAACCTCCCCTCTCGAATGAATAAACCTTCCAGCCCCCGTAGAGAGAGCAACATGACAAATCTTATCCGCCTTACGGAAAAAGAATAAAGATCCAGGCGCCGCGTCAGCAACTTTGGCTAAACCGGTCTCTCCGCTCACTTCAAACTGCAAGCCACTGTCGCGCGGCAACGCTACCCCCTCCATCTGAAAAACCCTCTTTATCAAACCGGAACAGTCAAAACCCCTTGAAGTAGTTCCTCCCCACAGATAGGGAACTCCTATAAATCTGCCGGCCCTGCCTATTAATCTTTCGAGATTCACCCTTCCAGCCGGAATGCCGCCAATATCGGATATATCAATAAAGCCTCTTCTCCCGTCCGGAAAAGTGACCTTGTAAAATCCATTCTTTTTACTGCCAAACCTGACGAAACTGCCTGCTACCAGCTCTCCGACGCGTGTTTTCCCCACATCAGCTTCTGAATATACAACTGCCGTGTTTTCAACAACCATCCCATTAACACCTCGCTTCCACCTCTCAATGTCACCGCGGTTTACTCTCATAACGCTCCAGGAACGTACCCACCCGGTATATCCATCCGGCAGTTGAACAAGATACCAATCTCCTTCCCGAGTTAACCCCCTTAGCTCTTCACCCATAACCACCTGAGTAACAAGTTCCCCCCCGTGAGACGGAATTTTTCGAATGTTACCAACACTACCACAAACTAATAACAATATATCTTCTCTTCGCCCAATGTAATCAAACACAATTTAATCCTTCTCTTTCTTAAAAACATACCTTGGATCAAACATATCCCGGAATCCATCCCCAACCAAATTCAATGAACATACGGTTAAAGACAATATAATACCGGGGAAAATCGTAAGCCACCAAGCCGAACGCATAAATACTATGCCGTCCGAAATCATCCTGCCCCAACTCGGCGAAGGGGGCTGAACACCCAGACCGAGAAAGCTCAGGCTTGATTCCGCCATAATCGTCATGCCAAGACCCATCGTATATACTACAATTATCGGAGACATACACTGCGGTAGAATATGTCTGATCATGAGAGAAAAAATCCCCACGCCAGATGATTCCGCCGCCTGAACATACTGCCGTTTTCTTACCACCATAACCTGCGCTCTTACAAGCCTGGCAATAGCCGCCCATCCAACCACCCCAAGGACCGTAAACAGGGTTGGGATACCGGGAGCGACAACGGCCATAATCGCTATAAGGAGCAGAAGCGTTGGAAATGCAAAGGTAATATCCGCCAGACGCATTATTACAGAATCAACCTTCCCTCCGTAAAATCCGGAAATTACGCCCATTATAAGACCAATAAAAAGAGAAATTGTTCTTGCCACAAAACCCACTGTAAGAGAAACACGTGAACCATGTATAACCCTGGAAAAAAGGTCCCTTCCAAATGAATCTGTCCCAAATGGATGCCTCAGTGAAGGAGCCTCAAGGGAATGGTCAAGATCAATTCCTCCCTTGTCCACCGGAGCGATTATGTCAGCCAACAGCCCTCCCATAACTATAAGCGTGAGCACAACAAGTCCCACGAATGCTATATGGTTACGGGAGAATTTCCTATAATATCTTTTTAATTCACTCATTCTTTCAACACGGCTTTAACTCTAAAACAACCTTTTACCCGGAACAATAATCTGTTTTAAACATTCAATACAGCTGATTACTTAATCACTTTATTAAAAAAATACACTCTATTCTTCCTTTTCCACCACACGAACCCTCGGATCTATAAATCCATAGCTTACATCCACTAATAGATTTACGACCATGAAAAGCACAGCCATAAAAAGTACCGCACCCTGGATAACGGGAAAATCACGCTTCAGGATTGCCTGTACAATATACCTTCCCAATCCAGGCCACCCAAAGATAGACTCAGTAAGCACAGACCCGCCAAGGTAACTTCCAAAATCGCTTCCAACGATAGTAATAACCGGAATAAGAGCGTTCCTGAACAGATGTTTTCCAAAAACCACAAATTCATTCAGTCCTTTTGCTCTTGCTGTTCTAACAAAATCTTCAGAAGAAATATCAAGAAGACTTGAGCGTGAAACCCTCGCCACAGTCGCCATTGAAGCGAAAGAAAGTGTAACCGCAGGGAGGATAAGATATCTCAAAGAACCATTACCATACCCTGAAGGTGGAAGAATCGACAATTTTATGGCAAAGAAATATATCAGTAACAGACCCAGCCAGAATACCGGTATAGATACCCCAACAAGGGAGAATGTCATAAGTGCTCGCCCCAGCCACTTGAAACGGTCCAGGGAGGAAACCGCTCCTATCACAATTCCAAATACTACGGCAATCAACATTGCACTGAAAGCGAGAATCAATGTACGCGGGAAATATTCCTTTATCGAGTCAATAACCGGCCGGCCAGTCACAAACGACCTGCCAAAATCCAATCTGACTACTCTTACAATATAATCAACATATTGAAAAGGAATGGGCTTGTTAAGCCCCAAGTCTTCACGTATTCTGTCTATTGTTTCACTATCGTATCTTTCTCCAACAAGTGAAAGAATGGGATCTCCGGGAATGATATACATTATTAGAAATGTTACGGTTACCACACCGAACAAAATCGGAAAAAGTTGTGCGACCCTCCTTATGACAAATTTTAACAACTTTAGAATTCATCCTTTAGAACGAAACATCCAGAAAACGCTGTCCATTGAATATAACCGGAATATGGTAGCCGTTAAGCCTGCCGGAGATGGCCTCATATCTAACTGGAAACCACAGGAATATCCACGGGGCGTCGCTGAAAACAACTCCCTCTGCCTCAAATAGCAACTTCATCCTCATTTCATTATCCGGTAAACTGGAGGCGGAATCAATCAAAGAATCCACACGATGGTTTTTGTACCATGTTCTGTTGCCCCCTCCCCCTGCATTCGAAGAATAAAAAAGAGGAGCAAGAAAATTTTCAGCATCGGGATAATCGGCAAACCAGTCGAGATAAAAAGCGTCCGGAGTACCGTGATCCACCGCTTGCTTAAAGGCGCTCCAATCCCTTGTCACAAGCTTAACTCTAACGCCTATATTGCCTAGATAGGCCTGTACGCATTCAAGGATCCTTCCGCCTTCAGGATTTTCCCTCTGCCATATTTCCATTGAGAAACCATTTTCAAGGCCCGCCTCTTTAAGAAGACTCTTCGCTCCTTGCGGGTTATACCGATAGGCATCCGGTTGTTTCGCGCCACCTCTAAGCATCGGCGGTACAACACCCTTTGCCCTCCGGCCCGCTCCAAACAGTATCTTCGCGATCACAGCATCAACATCAATCGCCATATTAAGCGCCCTTCTTACACGCCGATCATCGAATGGATATTTCCTGGTATTAAATCCAATATAGACTATTCGAAGTTCTTCGGTTTTTTCCAGCCTCAACCCTGCGGCGCGCCACCTTCTCAGCTCCGCGTGGGGAATTTCCAGAATATCCAGATTACCCACCTCGAATTCGGCGATTCTAGTCATCGCTTCCGGAATAAACCTGAACGATATTCCATCTATTGACGGTTTATTACCAACATAGAAGTGATTAGGCTCAAGAATCATTCTTTCACTTTCAACCCACCGCGAGAGACTCCATGGACCACTTCCGCATGGTTCTCTGCCATAATTTATTTCCTTTGTTTCTACTTTTTCACGGCACACAATCCCAGCTGCCGGCATAGAGAGGAGACTCAGAAAATGAGCTGTAGCCCTTTCAAGGCGAAGCGCCACCGTTGAATCATCAATAACTTCAACCGATTCGGGGTTCCAATCCCCTCCTTCATGGTAAATCCGAGCATCTTTTAAAGGGGCAAGAACCCACCACCTGGGAGAAAGAGTTGAAGGAGAAAGAAGCCGTTTGAATGAAAACAATACATCTTGGGCTTTGACACTTCTACCGTTCGCGAAATTACAGGAGTCAAGATGGAACAGGTAATATTTGCAATCTTTTGAAATCTCCCAGCTTAACGCCAGATCAGGACAAAACCTTCCTTCAGTATCAATTCTGACAAGATTGGAATGTATCAGTGATGTGATCAACCCTGAGCTGTAATCAACCGCATAGACGGGATCAAGGGTGGAGGGTTGAGTCTGAAGCGCCATTCTAAGCACAGGTGTTTCTTCTTTGCCCGTGCATGACACAAACAAAAATGACAGAGAAACCAGAATAGCTATTGATTTTACTATTGTTTTTTTCATCGGTTTTTAGAAATGCCTCGTTCTTACATATCTATAATCACCGGTGCCGAATTTATCAGCGAATATATAAATAATTCCTCTGGAGTAATAATACCAGAACTGATAATAAACCCCAAATTCATCCCCCTGCTTCGTAACAACCTTGTCGGGTTTACCATTCTTGATAAATATCCTCCCCATCTCTGTTTTCCACCCCACCAGGCCATCTGAAAAATGTCTCAAAACAAAAGACATATTCCCTATAAATTCTTCAAAATTATAATACCCTCCACCTCTCGCCGATTCTCTGCCACTCCAGAAGGCATTCCACTCATCTATTCTTCTCTCGGGAGAAGCCTTAACAAGAGGGGCCAATTCCGCTTCAGACGCCACAAGGGAAATTAAATCCCTTGTTTCTCCAAAATGCTCGTATAACGATGCCTTATTAAAAATAATCACAAATTTTTTCCTGACTAAATCTATTTTTTTTGTTCCTTCAATTTCAGCGCTTATCGCCATTCTATAAACACCCATGCGGTAGTCATCAACATTGAAGTCAAGGCAGAAGATCGAGTGTCCTGTTTCATCAAGCAAAACCTGCTGCTTGTTGTAAGATACAACCTTGTTCCCGAAATCAGATATTTTCACGGAAACATAGCATTTCCCTTTTTTTTCGCTAGAAGAATGGATAGAAAGATTAAATGAAGCTCTCAACCACATGTCAAAATCAGCGTAAATACCGTTCGGGCACATCTTAAACCCACTTGTAACCGGTGACATGCACATTGAAATCCTTACCTCCCCCAGAGGAGGTTTTTCTCCTTTCCTTTCCACTTCGGGAATTGAAAAAATAGGTTCTGAGAGATTGGGAACATTCTCTACTCCACCAGGTATCTCTACAACAGTTTTACGCTTATACTCTATATTCGTGCCTATTACCTCTATCATCCCTTCAACATTATACTTGCCGGGTTGTAAATAGATTCTTTTATTTATTGAGGAAGCCCCCTCCGAAGACCTAGTCTCTCTGTAATCTTCCGAGGTAACAACTCCTTCCCACACATCCCCTTCTACTATCTTACCGGATTCACTGTCAAAGATCTGCGTATAAACCCTGTATTCAGCCCTGTACCCATCCGGTTGTTTGAAAAACACCAGGCGCTGATAAGCAATGGATATACCGAGGTCAAGATACACCTTTCCTTTATCGTCGTATCCATAAAACGCTGAAAACTCAAAAAATTTAAGATCATAGGGGTTGTCAGCCTTTCCCGAGGACGGGAAGAAATATACCAACAGCAAAAGCGCGATTGTAAAACTTACTCTCTTATACCTTAACAAATACATAATGAAAGTATAGAGGTATCCTTCGCTTATTTCTACCTAAATTGAACTATTTTTGTGAATAAATTTCCAGAAGGGAGTGGTATCAAAAATTTTGTAACACCTGATAGCTTTATTCAGCTCGAAGAGCAACAATAGGATCCATTCCGGCCGCTTTGTTTGCGGGGTATAGCCCAAATATCAATCCTATCGACGAGGAGAAAACGAAAGCAATGATAATCCATATAATGGGAACCGAATAGGGAAAGTGTATCAACATGGCTACGCCCCGTGCGGCAAACATTCCCAGAATGATCCCCATTATTCCTCCGATCCCGGTTAGGACTACCGCCTCAATTAGAAATTGCTGAAGAATATCCTTCTTTTTCGCACCTACCGCCATTCTTATCCCCACTTCTCTCGTCCGTTCAGTAACCGAAATCAACATGATATTCATCACTCCAATTCCACCTACCATTAAACCTATTGACGAAATCACGACGAGAACCAATCCGATATATTTGGTAATATTCCCCAGCATCTCCTTAAATGTTTCCGAAGTTGTTATGTAAAAATTATTTTCCTCCCCCGGCTTAACTCCTCTTCTCTTTCGGAGCAGGGCTGTGGTCTCTTCTATCCCTTTCTCAAGTGTAAACCCATCACGGATTGTTATAGCAATTTGATAATCATCCCGTTTGCTTGAACGGTCTTTTTCATAGATCGTATATGGAATTATAGCGTAGTTGTCACTGATACTTCCCATGATGTTTTCTCTCGATCCCATCGTACCAACGACCTTATACCTGTGAGTGCCGATCTTTATCATTTTTCCGATGGGGCCCCTGTGTGGGAAGAGATCCTTGGCCGGGCCATACCCAAGAACAATAACTCTTGCTTTATGATCCTGTTCAAATTTTGTAAAAAATCTTCCCTTCTCTATGGAAAAGCTGAACATATACCCAAAATTATGAGAGGCGCCCATTACCTGAATAAGATTGGTTCTTTCATTTCCGTAACGCAGAACACTCATCATTCCCTCTGCATTAACCTGGAGATCAACCCTGTCAACAGTCGGACATCTATCCTCTATCGCTTCGGCATCGCTGCTTGTCAGTTTTTTACGTCTCATTAAGTCGCGTTTATCCTTTGTGCCGGCGAATGGATCAAATCTACTGACAATTAAATATGGCTTGTTAACTGAAAGAATATCCTGCTGCACCCTTTTGTCGAGACCGGACATAACTGTAACAATAGCAAGAACAGTTGTTACCCCAATGGCTACACCGACAATAAGGAGCCCCGAACGCATCTTATGGCTTCGAAGAATATTTATAGCCTGCCTGAAGTTTTCATGCCAAATCGCACCGCCGGAATTTTCAGTATCACCCCTCGAAAGCCTTTTCAAATCACTTTTGCCATTTGTCATAATAAATTCACCTACTCGTGATGGAGAGCGACAACAGGGTCAAGTTTTGATGCTTTATTTGCCGGATATGTACCGAAAATAACTCCAATAAGAAATGTTACTGTGAGGCCCGCAACAATTGACCACGGAGCAATTGAATATGGCAGAGGAGATACAATCGATATAATAGCGGCAATAGTAAACCCCACCACAATTCCGATTACCCCCCCCAGGAGAGAAAGTGTTATTGATTCTACAATGAACTGCCAGATAATATTCAACCTTGTTGCTCCAAGCGCTTTTCGTATACCTATTTCCCTCGTTCTTTCAGTCACCGACACAAGCATCACATTCATTAAAACAACTCCTCCGACGACAAGTGCTATTGATACCAAGAAAATCAGGGCTTTGAATATCGAGCCCGAAATATTTTCCCAAAGAGAAACAAGTTGTTTTGATGTCGTGATACTAAAGTCGCTCTTATCCGTAGGGTGTAATTTGTGTCTTATTCTCATCGCGATTTCAGCTTCTTCAACAGCGCTTCCGAGAAGAGCGACATCAGCTGCTTTTATCTTTACCGCAATTGATTCTCTAGACCCGTAAATTTTAAAAAACCTGGTAATAGGAATATAAGCGAATCTGTTTTTTGACTCACCAAAAACAGTGCCCTGATCTTCAACAACACCAATTACTTCAAAATGTTCCCTTCCAATTTTCAATGTCTTACCGATCGGGTTTCTACCGGCAAAAAGATTCTTATATACATCCCATCCTATGACAGCCACTTTATTGCTACGCATAATTTCAAGTTGCGAGAGATGCCTCCCTGTAAAAATATCTATATTTTCCAAAATGGGATATTGCACCGACCTGCCCCGCACCTCAACACGATCTACCCATTTATCCCTATACGACATGGAAACCCTTCTATCCGCTGCCGCCCCGACAGATGAAGCGGAAGGGACATTTTCCCTGAGGTAATCAACATCCTCGATAGTAATCTTTTTATTCCTGGCAATAGCGTCAAGAAATTTGTCCAGATCGGTTATCGCTTCCAGAAAGTTAATTCTTTCAACTGTAAATACGTTACTACCCTCATGGGCAACTTCTTCTCTGATATAATCATCGACGCCCCCGATAAGTGAAACAACCGCTATTACAGACATAGTTCCAACAATATTTCCCAAAAGGGTTAGGAAAGTACGTAATTTGTTGTCAAGCAAGGCATTGACCGCTATTCGAACACCCTCTATCAACATATTTAAGACTCACTAAGTTTAAAAGAGTTAACACTGTCTCCAGCGTCTTTAATCGACCAGGTATCTAATATTATCAATTTTTCTTTATTGCTACTCTCTGCCCATCTTTTAAATCCCTTATGGCTTTATAATCACCGCTTACAACATCTTCGCTCACATCAAGCCCTGAGATTACTTCAAAATACTTATTTCCGGATATCCCTATCTTAACCATTCTAAAAAGAGCATTTCCGCCCGAAACAACAAAAACCCCTTCAATATCCTCGCCGTCAGCTGTCAGGGAATCTGAAGCTTCAAACCCCTTAATATCCTTTTTCCCCCTTACGGTAAGACTCTGAATAGGAATACTCAACGCGCTATCTCGCTGTGCTACTATAATCTCCGCATCGGCGGATAAACCTGGACGAACATTAGGAATTGTGTCGGTCAATGTTATCACTACTTTAAAATCAACACCCTGCTGCCCTGTTATTGAAGAAGATAGTATCGGGCTGTTTCCGATTTCCGTCACTCTTCCCCTGTATGTGGTATCGGGAAAAGCATCAAGGGTAACACTGACTTCATGTCCTATTTCTATATACACCACTTCGGTTTCGTCCACTTCAACTTCCGCTTCAATCTGTGACAGATCAGCAATTGTCATGAGAATAGTTCCTGGGTTGTTGATCGTTCCCATTATCGCCGTTTCCCCTTCCTCCACGTTCAATCTCGTAACAACTCCCGACATACCCGAATTAATTGTTACCTCCTTCAAATTATGCCTGGCGCTTTTTAGTAAGGCTTTCTGTTCAACAATGCTCTGACTACTCGCTTCAAAACTAGCCGTTGCAACATTGTATGCTGTCTGGGTTGTTTCAATATCCTGCTCTGTTCGAAACCCCTGTTTAAAAAGACTTTTAATTCTTTTCAGTTCATTCTTTCTCTGCTCCATTTCATATTTCGACTGTTTAAATCTGGCCTTCGCAAATTCTAAAGATGCCTCTATGCGCATAACAGTGGACTCAAGTTGCTCTGGGTCTATCTGCATTAAGAACTGTCCGTTCTCAACATAATCCCCTTCTTCAACCGATACCTTTGTGATCTTTCCGATAGTACTGGCGCTAACATCAATTTTCCGTTTCGGTCTGATACTGCCGGAGGCTGAAATAACCATCTGCAAATTCCTACGCTTTACTTTCTCAACCTGAACATCGATCGATTTGCCCCTCTTTGCCCGTAGATTTATAATAATCAGAGCCGTTATAACTACCGCAACACCAATAAGAATCCAGTATTTCTTGCTCATATAGCCTCCCTGAACAAACTAAAAGAATAAACACAAAGCAAAGTAAAACCGATTAAGTTGCCTATCCGTTTAATAAAATATTTATCAATTTATAATTTTATCGGACTCAATTTTGCCATCACGCAATCTTAGAATACGCATTGAATGCCTGGCTACATTTTCCTCATGTGTTACCATAATAATTGTATTTCCAGATTCATGGATTTTATTAAAAACAGCCATAAGCTCTTCGCCCGTTTTACTATCAAGATTACCAGTGGGCTCATCCGCGAGTATTATTGATGGATTGTTCACCAGGGCTCTGGCTATCGCCACCCTCTGTCTCTGACCTCCGGAGAGTTCGCTTGGACGATGCATCGCTCTATCAACTAACCCTACTAAATCAAGAACTTCCATAGCTATTCTCTTTCTTTTACCTGCTGACACACCGGCATAAACAAGCGGGAGTTCAACATTCTGAAGAGAATTAGCACGTGGCAAGAGATTGAATGTCTGAAATACAAAACCTATTTCGCGGTTACGTATATACGCAAGTCTGTCATCATCGAGATTACTTACTTCCGATCCATTAAGATAATATTTACCCTCAGTTGGAGTATCGAGACATCCCAGAATATTCATCAGTGTTGATTTCCCGGAACCAGAGGGCCCCATAATTGAAACGTATTCATTTTTCCCTATTTCAAGATCCACTCCGGCAACCGCTTCAATTCTCTGGGATCCTACGTCGTATATCTTCTTTAATCCCTTTACCGTAATTAGCATCTTTTACTCCCTCGTTAGTTCTGACCACTCATTTTCCCCGCGGCGCGGGCAAGATCGGCTTCAGCCACAAGATAATCACATTTGGCTTTGACTAAATCGGCCCTTGCCGTGGTTAAAGCTACATGAGCGTCGATTGTCTCTAGCATTGTGCCTGCCCCAATACGATATCTTTCTTCGGCTAATTTGACTTCTTCTTCTGCCTGTATAATTATTTCATTCGCAACTGTTATCCTCTCACGGGCTTCATTCATCCCGAAAATGAGATTCTTGATTTCTTTAACAGCACTAAGTTTCCTTTTTTCCAAATTATATTCCGCAATCCTTTGATCGGCTTTTGCGGATTTTACCTTCGTGCTTGTTGACATCCTGTCAAAAATACTAAAACTCATAAACCCGGTAACACTCCATTGGTACTCTTCACGAAACATATCGAGAGGATTATCCACCAATTTACGATCATTCCAATAATAGTTAATATTTACACCAAAAGAGGGCCACCAACCAGCTTTTGCAGCTGATATGTTTGATTTGGCAGCTTTAATACTGTACCGCATACTTTTTAAATCCGCTCTGTTATTAAAAGCATACTCTATTTCATTTTCTAATTCAGGCTTTTTATATTCTATCGTCATTGATGTATCAATAGAGAAAAAACTGTCTTCCCTCCTGTTCATAAGGCTCTTTATTTCTTCCCTCGCCATCTCCATTGCATTCCTCGCATTTATAACATCCAGCTTTGTATTTGAATATCTTACTTGTGCTTTTAACATATCGACCCTTGTCGCCGACCCGGCATCAAGAAAGGCTTTTGATCTGTCTAGATTTTTCCTAGCCTGCAGCTTACTTTCCTCCCTAACCTCAAGCAGCATCTTATTTCTAAAAAGACTATAATATGCCCTGATTACTTTCGCTATCATAATGTCTTTACTGTAATTATAATCCTCTCTTACA
>JAGHBT010000104.1 GCA_021160845.1 bacterium
TTCGCTTCAATAAACGATCCTAAAGTAGGCGCGAGACAGCTAGCAGAAATAATAACAAATGATCAAACGCTCACCACTAAAGTTCTCAAGCTTGTAAATTCATCCTTCTTTGGGCTAAGGGGAAAAGTGAAGAATATTCATCATGCCGTAACGATGCTCGGGTTTTCAACGCTGCGTCAGCTTTGCCTGGGCGTTTCAATATGCAACTCTTTTAAAAACATGAATTCATCCATCGGGATTACAGGCGAATCCTTCTGGGAACATTCGATATCCACAGCGATTATCGCTAAAAAACTCGCCAGCGAGAATATCGATATTGACCCCGATATCTGCTATACTGTCGGGCTGATTCACGATATCGGAAAAATGCTACTTCTTGAATACCATATAGAACCCTACATGGAGGCATTAAAAAAGGCTAAAAACGAAAATGTTCCTCTTTGCGAAGCTGAAATATCTGTTCTGGAAGTTGATCATCCTGCTGTCGCGAACTGGCTTTTCCGCAAATGGAAATTACCTCGCGATATAAGACGCGCCGCAAAAAACCATCACTCAATAGACCCGGACAATATCTCCCTTATCTCCGAGGATGTCCTTACCGGAATTATTTACTTCGCCAATGAACTTTCTCACCATTATAAAATAGGGGACAGCGGAAATCACACGACTCACCTTGAAGAACAGAAGTTTAAAAAATTCTTCGGCATGTCAGTTGATGAAATGGCAATCGACAAAGTAGAGATTGAAGAAGAAACTCAAATATCTATTGAAGTTCTGGGATTGCGGGAGAAAACACCTATTATGCACTAAGCTCCCCGTTACTTTCGAAGTTTTCTGCGGTCTTCCTTATACTTCTCGCGTATCCAGGTAAAATCATCCATATAGAGCCCCGATTTTATATCGGGGAAGGTCCACGGGAGAGTTATGAAGTCTCCATCCTGAAAAAGAAGCACCATATCTGCAAAAACTCCCTTACAGAGATATATTTTCTGGGGGGCTTCCTTGAATGAAGCAAGAACCACTTTGTAGTAATCAATATACCCGGGGTCAATATTGACGCGCCTGCCACGACCGCCCGCGAAGCCTTTTTCAATCCTTGAGGAAACAAGTTTCTTCCCGGGAAGATCTTCTGCCGACCCTAATCCCGCAAAAGAAATTATCCTTCTCTTAATACCATCCCCCATTTCATTGTTATAGTAATCGGTTAAATCAAAGGGATGGTCTTCTCCGGAGAAATCAATCTTTCCAAAATCCTCTTCAAGTTCGCCGTACAAATGATCTTTAAGGTCAAACCCTTTGCTGAAAAGAACAGCCGTGAAGAATTTCACCGGCATATCCGGATTTCCCCTTAGCGGCTCTTCGCTCGCCATGATTCTTTCTTCCTTTCAATAAACCCGCGCGCGCGGGCCGTAATCTCTGCCGGTATTCCAAATTCAGACTCAATCCGGATTTCCATATTATTCCTTATATTTTCATTCATCTTTTTGTCGCCACTTCTTAGCCTGAGGTGGTGATCCCTGATATACAGGTGTCCCTCTCCCGAAAGCCTTGTAAGCTGTAGTGAATTCATCATCGGCTGAGAAAAGGAATCCTTCCAGTACTCCATAAACTGCCCCTTAGAAACGGGAACAGTTTTAAGCCTGTATCTCCATTTTCGTTCCGAGCCGGTGACAGTATAAAGATCATAAGCAATTCCCCCCCTGGGCCTTAATTCCACAAAACCGAAGGGTGTGGAGGCTGTAGTAACCGAAGGGGCAAGCTCGAGCGGCTCTCCGAGGAGATATCCGGGGTCAACAACGTATCTTTTGTTATCTATACCAACAATCAGAGCACAATGTATATTCGGCTTCTTCATATCCGCCATAGCAGGATAACAGATAAAACCGGCATCGGAAAGAATCGACCCAAGGCAAAAAGTCAGAGAGAAACAAGTACCGCCGGTTTTACTGTTTATATAATCTTCCATAAGCTTCTCAGGGCCCCGCATCCTTCCCGAGAAATCATCCCGGGAAAACTTGTTGATAATCTTTGTCAAGTTCTCGTACGGGATCTTTGAATATTCCGAAATGACAGACTTAAGCAGATCAAGTTCGGGTTCAAGAAATTCTATTCCAAAATGCCCGGAGAACAAGCGGGCGGCGCTTTGTTTCTTTAATGTCAAGGTGTTTCGGACTCCTTTTCCGAATAATCCTGTTTAACCCGCACCACAATTTTCCATATTGCATGTTGTGGGGCGGGTTTATTTTTATTCAGCTTTCTCTGTTTTAACTCTTCGCTTCAAAATTATTAATTCAAAAGTCAATATCGACAAAAAAGAACCTATTCCGCTAGCTAAGATATCATACGAATCATAGTAAGTGCTCGCTCCCCACATAGGTTTTAATTCTTCAATAGTCAATATTAAAAAAACCAGTAACGAACTAATATAAACAATTGTACGCCTATGTTTTAGTTTTCTTATCAGCATTGCATTTACAATAGCAAAACCGATTATATAAGCGGCCGCGAAATTTGGGAAGCACCCCGTCAAAATCCCAAAGAA
>JAGHBT010000129.1 GCA_021160845.1 bacterium
GTGAAGTAGCGACTGATCGGCAAATAAGCCAAAAGAGGAGTTATATCCTGAGAGAGGGCCAAACCCGTCTTGATCTTGGTGTGTCCTTTATTATATCGGGTACCGAATCTATAGCGATTGATGATCGAAAGCTCGTGAATGGGAAAGATTACAGGATCAATACATTGAGGGGAACGATTGTTTTGGTGGAACCAGGGGTTGCGGGACAAGTTTTTGAGATAAACTATTCGAGGTATCCATTTCCCTTTTCGCCTGTGTTCGCGAGGAGATTTCCGTCGGGGGGGAAACCAAAACCAGACTATAATGTGAGTGTTCTTGCCTCCGGTAGGGGGTCTGAACGAACCAGACGTAATCCATACCGTTTTAATGTTTCAGGAAGCAAATCGGTAGGTTTTTCAGTTGGTTCCAAAAGAGGGCTTGGAATCGATCAGAGCATGAATGTAACTCTGTCCGGAAAACTGGCTAAGGACCTTGAGGTTAAGGCATTTTTGTCGGATGACAATCTCCCTGTCCAAACGGAGGGAAATACGGAAGAGCTTAAGCGTCTTGACAGGATTTCGGTGAGTATAAAGAGCAAGCATGCGGAAGTTAGTCTCGCGGATTTTACGATGGGCATGGATTGGTCTGAATTCTCCACGTTCAGCCGTGACCTAAGAGGGGGTGAAATAAAAATTGACGTGCGCGGGCAAAAACTTGTTGCCGGGGGTGGAATAGCCAAGGGAAGGTTTGAGACAATGGAGATAAGAGGCAAAGAGGGTATTCAGGGCCCCTATGAACTCTTGCCGGCTAGGAGGTTTAACGGAGTAATAATTATTCCCGGGTCAGAGTCTGTCTATTTGGATGGTTCCAGAATGAAAAGGGGAAGCGAAAATGATTACCTAATTGATTATGTCAGGGGATCTGTAATTTTCACCGAAAGAGTACCGGTTAGTGATGATTCGGAGATTGTTATAGAATTTCAAGTTGGTGAGCGAAACTATGAAAGAACAACGATTAGCGCCGGGTGGTCTTCGTCTCTCTTTTCTGACGCCGTTCGCCTGAGAGGTTTTTTCTTCAGGGAAACCGATGACAGGGAATCGCCGATAGGAGGCGAATTTACGGAAGAAGAACTGGATTCATTGAAAAACGCCGGAGATAATTCTGATCATGCTTTTGCGTCCGGAAAGGAAGAGATAGATAGTGGTGGGAACGGATATATATTTGTAAAAGCTGATTCATCGGCTCCCAGCCATTATCTTTTTGTCGAGTCAGGAGCCAGATACCTGCTTGATTTTTATGAAGTTGCACATTTTGAGGGTGATTATAATACCGATGGATTTTCAACCATTGGGGAACTTAAATATAAATATGTTGGGGCTGGCAGTGGGGATTACAGGATAGGCCGGCCGTTGGCATTGCCGGAGGCGAAGAATGTGGCTGCAGTGTCCGCCGACGCGAATAGTGATCATCTCTTTTTTAAAGGGGAAGGAGATGTCAGTAACTATGACAAAAATACAATGTCTGACATAGGAGATGAAGATAATAACGGATTCGCGTTCGATTTTGAAGGGGGAATAAAAGGAGTCAATATTTTGTCTTCCCGTCTTATGATCAGCGGGGAATATTCCTCACTGGATGAGAGGTTTAGAGCACCCGACAGAGTCAGGGAGGCATACTTTTATCGAAACTGGAACCTTCAGGATAAAAGGCTTTCCGGCAGGGAGGAAATCTCGGGCCTGAATTTGCGCTTGGAAAAAGAAGGATTGTGGGAGATTGAAGGAAATTACAAAAACCTTAATAGAACAGATGGTCTTTCGGCGAATATGGCTAAATCGTCGGCTTGCATTGGCAATATTAATGAAAGTGGACTGAGGTTGGAATGGTTTAAGACAGAGACAGGAGATGACAGAAAGAGGGATTTTGCTTTGGCTGAGGGCACGCTTGTTTTATGGAAATTCGTCCCGGGGATACTTCTCGACACTGAACGCTACAGCAGTATTTCGCCGGCAGAACCGGATACAGGACGATACTATTACAGAAATATTTTATCTCTTGCTTCAAAAAATATGGGTAATTTCAGTGGAAAGCTGTCTTTTACCCACCGCGTAACGGATAATTTGCGAGATTCCAAAGGGGGTTGGTTCAGGGTAAGGGAGAATGATGAAGTGAGGCTCTCAGGGTCTTATTCCGAGCGAACGAGAATGATTGATCTTTTTATAAGCCATCGTAATAAGCACGATATTGAATATGGCACCACCAGTGTAAATGATTTGGCAAGAGTGAGATATCGAGATTCCTGGCGTTCTCTCGGATTAACAACCGATATGGGTTATCGGATTCAATCGGGGGAGGAGAGAAGGCGTCAACGGGCGGTTATTTATGTTGGAGAGAACGAAGGGGATTATGATCAGGAGGGTAGAGAGGTTGGTCAGAAGAGGGGGGATTATATGGCGGTTTATATACCTGGGGGTGAAAAAGAAGGTGTTAGAAGTGTAGAACTGACATGGCGGTTGAGTTTCGGTAAAGGGATTAGAGGGATAGGGATTGGAAAGAAAAGCAGCTCGGGGTGGTTGGGTGTTTTTAAAAGGAATGTTTCTATGGACAATTTCTTTTCAGTTACGGAAAAATCAAGGACAGACCAGTTGTTGCGTTTATACACTCTCGATCCTTCACTGCTTCAGCGTGATGATTTAACCCTCTTCGGCCGCAATAAACTGCGCCAGGAATGGAATTTTCTTAAAGATGTAAAGAAATACAATCTTCGGTTTGTTATTTCCAGGGAGGATGAAGAGGATAATAGAACGGAAGGGGTCCTGGCTTCGCGTTTCCTAAGAGAATTCAGGCTCCGTGCTGAAGCGGTTCCAAATTCATCTTTCAATATTTCATGGGAAGCCGCGAGGGGGCTTAAGTGCAGTCGTTCAGGGAATTCAGCGGCTCAGAATTACAGGGTAGAATCATTTTCCTTTTCAAACACGCTTGGGTACAGATATGGATCGAATTCAAGGATTTCCCTCGAATTTGCCTACGAGAAGAGGGATGATGAGCTTTCAATGTCCGGGCAGAGGTCTTTTTCCGCTAGGCCGGCTATGAATATGTCTGTCGGGATGAATATTAATATTTCCGCCTTTCTGAAAATGACTTATACCGATATTGAAGAAGACAACGGACAGCCCCTTTTCTTTATGGAGAACGGCATGAGGCAGGATTGGAACCTAAACGGAAGATACAGTTTTGGAAAAAATATAACGCTGGGTATAAATTATACCGGTAGAAGAGAAAAGGATTACAGGGATGAGGTGAAGATTGTACATGTTTTCAAGGTTGAAAGTCGCGCTTCTTTTTAGCTTTTTGTTTTGCATTCTCCCTTTTGCTAAGGCGGATGCCGGCATTATAAAAAGGGTTAGATTATCGGGATTTAATCTCTTTGAGAATGAGTCGGTAAGCGGCCCGTCTTTTCTAAAGGAGGGGAAAGAATATAGCGATTCTCTGGTAGAGATGGAGATAAACCGTTTGGATTCTTTATATTTTTCGATCGGCCGACTCGGGGCGAAAATATCCGTTGATACACTTCAGAGTAATTCCGGTATTGATATAGATCTTAAGGTATCCGAAGGAGAGCAAACCCGTATAGGTGAAATAAAATTATCAGGGGACAAATCGTTGTTGGTTACTGAATCAAGGGGCTTGAATAGACTCAAGACAGGGGATATGTTCTTTCCTGAAAATATCAGAACAATGATGAATAATACTATGGATATTTATAATA
>JAGHBT010000291.1 GCA_021160845.1 bacterium
ATCCGGAGCTCTGGATAATATAAGTTTTCTTATCTTATTATTTACAATGAGCAATTCATATATTCCGGTTCTCCCGTTGTACCCGGAATCTCTGCAACTCGAGCATCCTTTGCCGTTGTAAAACTTATCCCCCTGTTTGTTTTCCAATCCAAGAACCTTCAGCTGATCATCTGAAGGTTCTTGCTGGATTTTACACTCACCGCAGATCCGGCGAACAAGACGCTGCCCAAGAATACCCCTGATTGAAGAAGCCAGTAGAAAAGGTTCAATTCCCATATCGAGCATTCTGCTAACCGCTCCGGCAGCTGTATTGGTGTGTAGAGTGCTGAATACAAGATGCCCGGTTAATGCCGATCTAACAGCCAGTTCGGCAGTTTCCAAATCCCGAATTTCGCCGACAAGAATAATATCCGGATCCTGCCTGACAATAGATCTTAAGGCTGAAGCAAATGTAATCCCGGCCTTTACATCCACTTGCCCCTGGTTAATCCCCTGCATCTCATACTCTCTCGGATCTTCAATCGTTGTTATATTCAACTGCTCACCGCTTATTTCATTCAATGTCGAATAGAGTGTGGTTGTTTTTCCACTCCCGGTGGGACCGGTTACCAGAATTATCCCACTGTTCGATTTAACAAGTTCGCGATATTTAACCAAAATCTCGGCGTTCAACCCAAGATTTCCCAAATCGACCATCACATTCTTGGTATCGAGAATCCTGAGAACTACTTTTTCACCGTAAACAACAGGATATGTCGATACCCTTAAATCTATATTTCTTCCATCTACTCTGAATCTCGCCTTGCCATCCTGGGGAATCCTTCTCTGGCCAATATCGAGACTACTCATAACCTTAATCCTCGTAGCCAGCGAAGATTGTAATTTCTTTTCAAGTGTTGAAACTTCTCTTAAAACACCGTCTACCCTGTATCTGATCCTTAAGAAATTCTTCTCAGGTTCAATATGGATATCGCTGGCATTCTCTCTTATTGCTTCTTCAATTATTGAATGCGCTAGTTTTATTATAGGAGCTTCATCAATAACTTGTTCTCCCTCAATTTCTCTTTCCTCTCCACTCTCTCCTTTTATATCCATTGCATCAACCACACGGGAGATATTATCTTCAATATCCCACAGATCATTGATCGCCTTGAGAATGCTTTTTTTCGACGCCATAACCGGTTCAATAACCTTGTTTGTTATCCCCTTTATTTTTTCAATCGCGAAGACATTTAATGGATCAGCCATAGCCACAGTTATAACATCTTCAATAGCAAAAAGAGGAATGATCATGTATTTTTTAGCAGTTTCCTTGTCTATTAGATATACAAGCTCCTGGTCAGCTTCATATTCATCAAGGTTCAATCTTGGAATATTAAGACGTTCCGCCAAAAATTCGTTCAGCTTATCCTCACTGATAAAGTTAAGCCCGGTCAAAACTTCTCCAAGGTGATTCCCGGTTCTTTCCATTTCATCCATAGCTTCTTCGAACTGACTTTCAGTAATCAAGTCGTTTTGCACTAAATCACTGCCCAGACGATCAAGAAAATTTGATGTTATATTTGATTCCATTAGCACCATCCAACGGGATTAATTTCCCGCTATCTGCCCCATAATTCTTGGAGTAATAAAAACAGTTAATTCACTTCTGCTCGTGTCTACACTCTCCCTTTTGAAAAAATATCCGAGAAGAGGAATATCACCAAGCAAAGGAACTTTTCTCACCTTTTCCACACGATTTTTACCAATAAGCCCACCAATAATCAAAGTTGAATTGTTTCTTACCATAACCCTGGTTGATGTCTCTTTTGTGCTTATAATTGGAATCTCGTCGCCATTGCTTAATGTTCTCCATTCCTTTACGGAACTGACCTCCACATGAATGTCGAGAAGAACAAAGTAACCATCTTTAATATATGGGGTAACAAATAATTTTATTCCTACATCTTCAAACTGTATCGATGTCGTCGTTATTCCCGCGCTTGCCTGGCCAAAGGACTGCTGATAAGCTATCTTATCTCCAACCATTATCTTGGCTTCATGCCTATCAAGAGCCACAACACTTGGTTCAGAAAGAATCCTGGTTTCCGAATTTTCTTCGATCATACTGATAACAGATTCTACATCCCCGCTGAATAGGTTAAGGATAAGGCCTGATTCTTCCTGCCCGAAAGAGCTTTCTGCGTTTAAACTAAAATCATTACCCAGCTTTGAAGATATCAATTTCCAATCCACACCGGAGCCGGAATTCTTACCCAGGTCTACTTCAATAATTTTTGATTTAATTAGAACTTGAGGAGTTTTGCTGTCCACTCCGAGAAATTCCTTTTTGGCTACACTCACTCTGACAACAGATCCCTCCATTTCATATCTATAGCCACATGAGTGAAGTATTGAACCGAGGGCTTCCTTCACGGTCACATTCTCCAACCTTGCGCTAACCTCTCCATCAATGCCCTTCCCAATTACTATATTTAGTCCGGAAATTTTCGCTAGCATTCTAAGAGCGGACGGAATATCGGTATCAACAAGATTCAATGATACTCTTTTATCATTTTCTTCCCCTAACTTTGTTATTGAATGTTTTTTTTCCGCCATGGAGCCGGCAGAAATACCCAGGATAATCATAAAAAGGGTTCCCCACCATAACGAAAGAGATGCTTTTCTTCTAACAAATTCTACAACAGGATTGTTATTTATCAAAAAATAACTCCTTTTTTAGCTTCCCTAATTTCAAGACAACTCTATTTAGAGAAATTTCTTCAACACGCATTTCACTCACCATGTCGCCTTCGGAAACCATTTCGCCATTTATGAACGCGAAACTTTCTTCCTTTCCTATAAAAATCCCTCTAAGTACAAACTCTAATTCACCATCTCCGGCCGAATCGTCAGCGCCGACCCCATTACCCTTCAACTCATTTTCAACAACAAGAGGATAGAAAAGATTTTTTCCCCATTCTTTTGTCCCGGCATTTTCGGTCAATCCAGTAAATTCATTTAACATTTTGGCAATTTCTTCTATCTCCTTCGTGAGTTTATCGACGGAATATGTATTTTCCTCACGCGCCATTTTTTTGACATTAAACTCTTCCGTTTTTACGATACCGCCAGGAGGCAACAACATCACCGCGGGGAAAATAGCGATAAAGACAAGAATTTGTTTTCCACACATCATAACTTTACTCCAGCGACCTGTTACCAGC
>JAGHBT010000141.1 GCA_021160845.1 bacterium
GAGTTTTTTTTGCATCGCAACACCTCCTTAATCTCTACACGTATAATACACGTGTAAGACCCTCATGTCAAGCGGGTGTTGGAATGGAAAAGCCCCCATGATATCCTTATATGCGTTCCCACGAAGGACCCAGGGAATGAGAGTAATAAAACAAAAAAGCCGGATGAATGTTTCCACCCGGCTTAAAATTCGATTTCCCTTTTTGATATAAGACCTAATTCTATGATTTAAGAAGCGGCAACCTCTTGCTTTATAAGTTTAATTTTGTGAATTTTTGAAGGCTTTTTGTCTTCATCGAAATAAACTTCAAAAAAACAATCTCCCTCTTTCTCAATTTTGAAAGGTACGATTCCAAGTGATATCTGAAAATTCTTACCATTTTCCAAAACAGGAGCTTGAAACTCCATAACAGCAGGTTTTGCATCTGGCATTTTAATTTCTAATTTGATCTTTGAAAAAGGCCCTTTAATTTCTTCAACTATAAAAACAACATGCAGTTGTGGTAATAACTTTGGCATCTCTTGAACAATTAAAGTCTCCCCATAGATGCCCATCAACGATTTTTTGCCACCTACTTCATCTCGGACATCATCACATATAATTATTGATATATTCTTTACTCTTTTCATTGTTATTTCCTATTTAAAATAGCATGTTATTAAATATTAAGAAATACATTCTGTCCAACACTTACAAAAGCACTTGGCTGTTTCGGATCATGAATTTCCCAAGATGTAGAAACCTCTTTTTGATAGAGGTAATCTGTAAGAACATGCAATCTTTTAATTTCCTCCTTTAATACAGCTACTTCCTCGTTTAATACAGCAAACCCTTCTTTTAATACTGGCACTATCGATTCATTGCTTGAAACCTGAGATAGCGCGCCAATAATTAAAGTGTTTAAGGAGACGCCTTCCTTTTCAGCTTGATTACTTAAGTAAGCATGAAGTGATTTAGGCAACCTAAGCCTAAATTGGCCGCTATAATTTTTTAAAAAATCAGGTTCCGGCAATTCACAACCATCTTCTTTAAAAACTTCAAGATAAGCCTCTTTTGCAACTTGAAGCTCATTTAATGCATCTTCTTTTGAAATGCCAAAAGCACTTAAACCCTTTAATTCTGGAACAGTAGCGATATACCCCTTATCCTCATCACTCCACTGGATTGAAATAGAGTATTTATCCATCCCCTCACCTCCTTTTAATCTTCGTCAGCTAACCCGTACTGATCTACACGTTCAAGTAATTGCCTTACTTGATATGGAACCGCAAAGCCATCAACATTCTGAATCGTCATTGAAAAAACTGGCGGCTCAGATCGCTTATAAACCCTATGACTACTTCCAGAACCTTTTTTCCTAAGCTTCATATTAAAATATTCACAAAGAGTACAAAATTCTTTATAATGGAGATTCTGTGGATTTTCTTTGGCTTTCTGTAATATTTTTTCTAATCTCGACAACTATTCAGGCTCCGAAACAATTTAAGGTGGTTCCTTATTTGGTACCAAAATAATCACCAAATAAATAATTGTCAATAAAAAATCATTGAACAAAAAAATCTACTTCCACCTGTTCAGCCCAATTGCTTTCAATCGTTCTTTACTCTGCGGCGCCAGACCTTTCATTCGCAAATACAAAGCCATTTCTGCCTGATCAAAATCATCAAAAATCGAGTCGGGCTGATCCTTTTAATCTCCCTGATCTTTTTAATCTCCTTGATCCTTGACTTTAAAATCATTCTGTTGATTTTTCACACCCCCGGCTTTACCACCGCTCAAACAGTTGGCTCCTCCCGGACACCAGCATTCCGGGACAAGCTTTTTTCCATGAAAACCAGTGGCTCTCGGTCGTGTTGCAATGGGAAAGAGTCCCCATGATATTATAATGTCCAAGAGACATATGCATTCCCACGGAAGACCATGGGAACGGAAAAAAATTTAATCTGCTTATCCACTTCGGTTAAGTTATCCTTAAAATTGCGTGATTGTGTGAACAAACGTAAAGCCACATCGCGTCATTCCGGCCAGGGAGCGCAGCGACCAAGAGCCGGAATCCAGAAAATAAACTCAACTTGAGCGAACCGGATAAGCAGAAAATTTAATTTGACTCTTTTTGATGAAGCCCCTATATTTAGACTATAATTTAGGGGCTTAAAATAAGGTCCAAAAGGAGGACTTATGTTACAGAGAAAATTTAGCGTTGAAGAGGCACAGTCGCAATTTTTGAATAATTTTAAAAAATACGGGTTTAAGGATAAAAGCGCCATGCTCAGAACGGCTATTGACCACTTTAAAAACAAACTGGAAATTGAAAATTTAAAAAAATCCGCTGATTTATATTCTGAAATCTATCTTGAAGATGAGGACCTGAAAGAATTGACTGAAGCTGCTGTTTCAGGGTGGCCGGAATGAGGGCATTAAAAAGAGGTATGATTATCGATGTAAACCTTGACCCAACGCTGGGTTCGGAAACCGGGAAAATCAGGCCATGCGTTATCGTCACAAATGATATCTATAATGAAAGGGTTCCTGTTATTCAGGTTGTACCAATCACCGAGTGGAGTAAAAAAAAATCCCTGATAAAAACCAATGCTGAACTCGATCCTTCAAAAAAAAATGGTTTGATAAAAAAATCAATTGCTGATTGCCTCCAGACACGTCCCATTGATCATCGTCATCGACTGGTTAAAATTCGGGGGAATCTGTCTGCTGATAAAATCAATGAAATTAACCAGGCGTTAAAAATCGTGTTTGAATTAAACGAATAACTACAACACTTTTCCCGCGAGACACTGGTTTTCATGGCGGGATCAAAAACTCGCTGAAGCGTTTAGAACATCCTGATTACTGATTTCAATAACATATGACTGTATCTTCATTCGCCCGGCTTTACCACCGCTCAAACAATTTGCTCCCGTTTCCCATGAAAATCAGTGTCTCTCGGTCGTGTTGCAATGGGAAAGAGAACCCCACGACTGTCCAAACAACTTATCATTCCAACAGAGGGCCAATAAAAAGCAAAAAAACCGGATTAGATGCTTGGGCCGTTTACCTCTTTCAGTATTTCAACAAACACACGGTCCAGCGTTTCAACATCCTTTGTAATGGCAGAAGACTCATTGTCGGCAGACATTCTCTGTATTTCTTTTTCAAGAAATTCTGAAATAACAGGAATCCGTTCGCCCTTATCCAGTTCGTTTCCGGCCTTCTTTTTAGCCTGTAATTCTTTAACAGCATTTTTCAATTTTTTGTTTTTTACTACCCTATCAACAAGTATGTCGAACTCGATAGGAACAATTCCATAACCAGATTTAATCCAAAGACAGGCCAGAACGGGTCTTAAAACATAAAAATATTTCTTCACCCATACAACGTCACGTCTGAGATATTCTCTGAAATTCCCCTGAGCCATATGAAGATAATGATATATGCAGGATTTCGGTGAATAATATTCAGGCACCAGTTCCCGGATTTTGAAAATGATGCTGACTGCCTCACGATAAACAATCGGCGACTGAAGCCATTCCAGCAATGGGGGATTTGATTTTCCAAGCAAGGCCAGCGCTTTGGCAATATCCCAACCAGAGATATCCAGCATCTCACTGATAGGTTTTTCAATCACATCCCGTTTGTTTCGGATACTGAGATACCAAGGGGTTTTTCTCACATAAATGAAACGAACATCATAGTCACTGTTCTTGGAAGCAAATCCCCAAGCCCGACTTCCGGATTCACAGGCAAAAATGATTTTAATATTCTCTTTTTTCTCAATGCGATCAAGTTCATCCTGAATTTTTTGGGAAACAGTATCTTCCATGTCGGATTATTCCTTATTTACCCGAAAAAGCCACCAATGGATTTCTTTATCCGGATTGTCCACATGATTATTGCAAAGGGAGCATTCATCTGTTGCATTTTTAAAGCGTTGATCCGCATAGGTGATTCTATCGCTGAATTTACCCTGCTCCTCTTCCGGCGCATGCTTCATAACGCAATAAAGCACACTCCTGGCCCAAAGATCATAATCATATTCTTCGCTGTATCCAATGTCTGTGGTTTTTGCTTCTTCAATATATTTTGCTCGTTCCTCCCATTCGGAAACAAAAGGCTCCAGACCTTTAATTGCCTTTTCATACGAATACCCCGTCTCTAATAAAAGATATCGGGTCAACGAATTAACTTTTTTCCCACTCGCAAGAATTTCTTTTAATCTTTGTTTATAGCGATATTTCGGCATACGTTATCCATCGCATTTTTTTGGAGATGGGCATTCCGGGCTATTTCGGGTTTTGCATTGACTTTTATAACCCTTTAAACTGTTATTTTTATATCCTTTTCTTGAAGGGCAAGAAAAGTAACAAAAAAAAACCCGCGTTACCTATGTCCTTGACTAATACACCGCCTGCAACTTGGTCCCGCAAGCGGGACTTCCCTCGGAGGACCGTGGAAACGATGAAAATCATCATTCGAGTTGATCTTTACACAGCGCAACTAAATCCTTGACTGCTTCAATTAGCTGGTCGTTTGTCATTCCTGCAAAATCCAGACCGTAAACTTCTTTTTGGAATGATTCTGCACCATTATTTTTCCAGGGATAAAGGCAATCCGGCTGCCACCGATAATAATACCAATATTTATCTTTATCGTATTCATTGATCGGCAGAAGTTCTATATTGTTTTCGTCCAAATAACAGAATTTCGCTTCGCAGTCCCAGACACAAAGATCTGAATTTTCCGTATCAGATATAAATTTGCTATCCATTTTTGCAATTTCTTCCTTGATATCAGTCGGAATCATTTCCCCTGGCTGGATTTGATCCAGCAAATCTTGAAGATCCTCTCTATACGATAAACCGTGCGTATATTCTTCTATACAATCCCATCCGTGAGCGATCCACTCCACTGCTTCCTTCCAGGAAGATATTACTTCTTTTAATTCTTCAAGATCAATCATGACTGTTACACCGAAATCTAATCAATATTGCTGAAATAACACAATAATGGCCGAGTCCCTTGCCCCTTGGCATTTTACTGCAAAACATGCTGATAAGAGTTATACATTCGTAAGAACCGCTGGAGCGAGAAAAAACATGTTCTCACGATTGCTTGTCGACAGAGTCCTTCTTCATCTTTTCTTCAATGACAGACTTTGCTCGGAAAATAGTTTTTTCGGTTTCCGCTAAACATTCTTTGAGCATCTTTTTCCAGCTTTCCGAATCTCCTTCGTAAGAATTAAGCAAAACAGCATCACAATAACAATGCACTAATGGAAATCGTAAATCTTGCGGGATAAACTTTGCAAAAGCCAAAAGAACGTTATTCCACCCCTTGCTTCCTTCCTCTTCATAGCCGTAAACATTTAAATAAGCCTCCATGGCCCTAAGCACGGCAAAGCGTAACTCATCCAGAGCCCAATTAATAGCTTGGCCGGTTTCAATATGACGACGGGCTTTGGAAAAATCGTATTCCATAAAACAAATGCTTTGAGATATTTTTTTTATGATTCATTTCAAGTACTTGTTCCCTTTTCATTATTGTAACCACAGATTTTTATAT
>JAGHBT010000165.1 GCA_021160845.1 bacterium
AGCGGGGAGATTTTTCAGATTACCCGGGGCCCGGGGCAGGGAAAATCAATTCAGCTCAAAGAAGATAACGGGTGTATATGGTATACTTCCACTGAAACGGGGCCCGCCGAGAGGCACCTTTTCAGGTTGAACAGCGATGGGAAAAAGTACAAGGTTACGCCAGAGGAGGGATGGTATTCAGCCAGCATCTCTGATGACGCCAAAAATGTTGCTGTGGTGTATTCAAACCCACTCTGCCCGCCGGATATTTACATGCTTGAATCGACAAAGGGTGAGAGATTTAAGGAAAGCGGGAAGGTGGAAGGCTCCGCCGATTTTGAAAATGGCACGGGCGGAGTATCATTTAGAAGCAAGTGGTCTCTTCCCGGAGGGCTCGACAGGATTACCGATTCCCCGGCCGATGACTTGGACATGATCAATATAGCGCTTCCTGTCTATTTTACATTGCCGTCTGAAGTTGACGGCAAGAGAATACACGCTCTTGCTATATTCCCGCCGGAGATTAAAAATGCTGATATTGAAGGGCTGATTTCAGGCGATTTTCGGGGCGATTGTAAAAAGAAGTTTCCGGCAATTATCTCTGTGCACGGCGGGGGTTATTCACAGTCGATTACAAAAGGGTGGCGTTGGGAAGCACTCTTTGACACATATCTTGTAAACAACAAGGAATATATTATCCTGGATCTGGATTACAGGGGGAGCTCCGGGTATGGAAGGGACTGGCGAACAGATGTTTATCTTGATATAGGGGGTCCCGATCTTGAGGATGAGATGACGGGCCTGCACTTTCTCAAAACACTGCCCGTAGTCGACCCGGACAGGATTGGAATGTGGGGATGGAGTTATGGCGGGTATATGACCACGATGGTTATGTTAAAACATCCCGAAGCCTTTCAGGCTGGTTCAGCCGTCGCGCCTGTAAACAAATGGCAGAACTACGATACCCATTATACGGAGGAGAGGCTTGGTATACCTGCCGAACAAAAAGAAGCTTACAAAAGAGCTAATCCTCTCAGCTTCGCGGGAGATCTGAAGAACCACCTTCTTATTATTCACGGCATGAGTGATGATAACGTGCATTTTCAGGACACAGTTCAGCTTGTTGACAAAATGATCGAGTCCGGCGTCGATTTTGAGGTTATGTTTTATCCCGGAAGCAAACACGGGATCAGGGCGGACGCCAAGAGGATACACCTCTTCAGGAAGATAACCAGGCATTTCGAAAGATATCTGAGGGGGATTCCCGATGCCTATTGTCCTTGATACTTTTCCAGCGACAGGAAGGAAATTGTAAGAAACCTGTTTCCTTATGTTTGAATATGAAAAATGCCTGAGGGGGGAGTCGAACCCCCATGAGCATCGCCCACTGCGTCCTGAACGCAGCGCGTCTACCAGTTCCGCCACTCAGGCAAAATAAATTCCATCTTGCGATTTCATACGATAATTAAACATTGCGATTTTGTCAAGCGGGATAAGGGATAGGAAACTTTCTACGAATTGGAATATCTGTACCGGCCGGGGAAAATTGTGGAATCTGCCATATTAAGATTGAATTTAAAATGCTCAGGGGTTACGATTTGCCTTGGAAGTTTTCAGCAAGGAGGTTTAGTAAGATGTCGCTTGAGGATAACCTGAAAAGGGTACGGGAAAGGATAGCAAAAGCAACCCTTAATGCGGGGCGTGATCCTTCTGAAATAAAGATAGTGGCAGTTACGAAGACTCATGGGGCAGAAGTTGTTGACGAGGCGGTGAGGGCAGGGCTTGTTGATGTTGGTGAAAATAAGGTTCAGGAATTTCTTGAGAAATCAGAGAATGTGACAGAAAATTGTAAATGGCATTTTATAGGTCACCTTCAGATGAATAAGGTTAAGAAGATTGTTGGAAGATTCGATTTAATACATGGAGTCGATTCACTCAGACTCGCCAGGCGTTTAAGCAGTTTAAGCGCCACGGAGGGAATCGTTTCAGACATATTAATTCAGGTGAATACAAGCGGGGAAGAATCTAAATTTGGAATCGAACCCGATGAAGCTAAAGAATTCTGCGAGAAGGCTTCAGGTCTTGAGGGTGTCAAAGTGAAAGGACTTATGGCGATGGCCCCCTGGGTGGATGACAGTACAGTCATTATGAATTCTTTTAGAGGGCTTCGCCGCTTACGGGATGATCTCCATGAACAGAATATAGAGAATATTTCTATGGAGCATCTTTCGATGGGTATGACCGATGATTTTGAGATTGCCATTGCTGAAGGCGCTACGATCTTAAGGCTTGGGAGGGTCCTTTTTGGCGCAAGGAACACATAAAGCCGCTGTTGTACATGGCAAAGAAGTTGTCAGTGTGAGTGTAACCGGGGGTAAATTTTCCCCAGGTCGGGAGAAGAAGAGGTTTTTAGATGTGTTGTAACGGCATGGAATTAGGTAAGTTATGAATTATTTCGCAAAAAGCCCGATTGGATTGATTATTGCTTTCTTAAATGTGAGTACATTTTTGTTGCTGATTTATGTATTGCTTCAGACCCTGGAAGAATAACGAAGGGGAAAGGTTTTCAGGATTCTCGACAATATTTTTTCACCACTTCTTTCGCCTCTTCGAAGGTTTTTACCGATTGGAAGAATTGATTTAGCGGCAATTGTTCTTATAGTAATTTTACAGTTAATTGCATTTATTATTAAAAGAGGGTAATTTTTATATGCCGGTTGTTTTGCCGGCGCTGGGAAATTCAAAGCGTAAGGATTGGAAAGAAATTGGCAAAGCGGAAAATGCTCTAAATCAGGAGGTTGAGCAATGAGGATTACACCGTTGGACATCAGGAAACAAGAGTTCAAAAAGAGTATGCGCGGATTTGATCCCGATGAAGTATATGCCTTTCTAAATACTGTTGCTGAAGAATATGAAATTGCGCTCAGTGACAATAAGGGACTACGTGAGCATATCGTTAACCTTAAGGAACGTTTAGCTGAGTTTAAGGGTATGGAGACAAATCTGCGCAACACACTTCTTACGGCTGAGAAGTTGACGGCTGACGCAAAAGAGAACGCAAAACGTGAAGCTGAACTTATTCTCAGAGAGGCGGAAGTGGAGGCCGAGAGGGCGTCTGAAAACATACGATCTCATGCAAGGCGGCTTCGAAGAGAGATATTGGAACTTAAGAAGCAAAAGGATAATTACATTACGAGGTTAAGAACGCTTATAGATAGTCATCGTGAAATGACTGTAGGGTTCGAAGATGACTTTGTGGGGGCCGACCAAGAAATTGAGAATATGGAATCAAGGACAAGGGATAACTCAGGTAATACTACCCAACACCGGAGGATGAGCCGCGAAAGAATAACGGAGAAGTTTTCACGTAAATTAAAAGAGGAAACAGATGCCGGAGATGCCGGAGTACAGGAGATGAAATCCCTTTCTTCCCACACTGAACGCGGAGCAGAAGCAGCGCCGAAACCCCCCCGAGCTGTACGGGAAGAAAGCCAGTATCTTCAACAAGACCTGAGCGAAGAAGATTTAGCCCGATCTTCAGCAGAAACTGCTTCTGATATGATAGGGGTGCCTATTGGTAAAGTAAATGTGGATGTAGAAATTGGGGAAACTTCAACAGAAAATTTAAGTTATGATGAATTGCGTGAAAGCGTCGACGAAGATATCGAACATTCCATATATCCCGATATTGATGAAGATGATGAAAAAAGAATACCCCGGGAGCAGAATGCGCCAAGTGGTTCTTCGCTTGCTAAAGGGGATGATTCAGTTTCGGCTAATCCCGGCGGTAGTGTTGATGTGGATGAAGATAGCAAGGATAAGGACGAATGGACCAGTTACGAAGTAGAAAAAAAGAAAACTGACTGGAGAGATTATGAAATTTCTCCCACGGATACCCTGGATGAAAATGAGGTTGAAGAAGCCCTTTCCGGATTGACTGAAGGGTTGGAACATCTTGGGGGGGAGAATCCAGAGAGTGAAGAACAAGCGCAGCGATCCCCTCACGAAAGAGTGCCGGAATCGAAAGAGGTCTACTCCGGCGAAGAGAGGCCTGAAAGCGATTTTCAAGATCAAAAACAACCTGAGAACCCCGGAACGAAATCAGAGAACCAGGATGGCGGAATAGAAAATAACAGCGAGCAGCCTGAGGATAGTCCGGATTCAGCGGAAGAAGCTAAGGAAAAGAATGTCTGGTCTATGGACCGAATGAGGAAAAATCTTACAAATATGGGGGGACAGGATAGTTAAGACTGTATGATTTGATTTCAATACCGTGTGTAATAGTTAAAACCGGGTTTTAACATGTGAGTATATCTTAGAAGGGGTTGAACTTGCCGAAGTTCAATCCCTTGTGTTAATTGTATCTTAGCAATAAATCTTGTAATATGTTCGGATAAATCTTGCCGAACAGAGAAATAAAATGTATAAGATGTTAGTTGTGGGTAATACGGATGTTGGGGTTAATTTTAGCGAGCGCGTTTTTTAGAAAAGGCTTTTTCGTTAGTTAGGCGTTAAAAAGGGAAGAGTAATATATGTCAGGTCTCTATGACGATATAAGGGAGTCTGTTTCATACATAAAGAAACGGGTAAAAATACGTCCGACTTACGGGATTGTTCTTGGAAGCGGTCTTGGTGGATTGGTTGGAAAGATAGATGTAAAAGCGAAGATGCCTTATGGAGAAATACCGGGATTTTCCGTCTCGACGGTGGAGGGGCTTCATGCCGGCAATTTAATAATCGGAAGACTTTCCGGCAAACGCGTTGTGGTTATGGAGGGAAGGGTTCATTACTATGAGGGATACTCGATGAAGGATATTACATTTCCAATAAGAGTAATGAAAGCCCTGGGTGTAACTTCTTTGATTTTAACCTCCGCGGTCGGCGCGATGAATCCTCATCTGACGCCCGGGGCGCTTGTTGTAATAACAGATCATATAAATTTAATGGGTGACAATCCACTTATCGGAACAAATGACGAAAGACTTGGGCCCCGTTTCCCCGATATGAGTATGCCTTATAATAGGAATTACATTTTGAGGATTGAAAAAGCGGCCCTCGACCTAAAAATTCCTCTTAAGAGAGGTGTTCTTGTTGCTGTCGCGGGTCCCAATCTTGAAACAGCAGCCGAATACAGGTTTTTGCGGCGTATAGGCGCCGATATAGTAGGGATGTCTATTATTCCGGAGAATATTGTGGCGATTCACTCCGGGATGAAAGTGCTTGGAATTTCTATTGTTACCGACCAGGCGTTGCCTGATTGCCTTAAGCCGGTTGATATAAAAGAAATCGTAAAAGTAGCCAAACAGGGCGAGAAGAAACTTCGTGAATTAATCTCCGAATTTCTAAGAAGGTTTTGAGTATAGTTGGAATAAACATTATATTCCATTAGAGAAAATTGAGTGTATTGAATTTGTTGGCCATAGGCCGCAGATTAAAATTAGCGAAGTCTTTTGGTGTACTAAATATTATCCGGTTATCGATGGAGTGACTGAAGTGACGAATGAGAAAAATAAGAATATATACAGAGATCTTTCCCCGTTAAGTGAAGCGGTTGAGGCAGAAAAAGAAGTGTTGAAATATTGGGACGAACACGAGATTTTCCGAAAGAGTCTTGACCAGCGGCCAAAGGAAAAATCCTTTGTTTTCTATGAAGGGCCTCCTACCGCTAACGGAAGGCCTGGTGTTCACCATGCCATGTCGAGAACAATCAAGGATACGATCTGCAGGTTTAAAACAATGAGTGGTTTCAGGGTTGAAAGGAAAGCGGGATGGGACACTCACGGACTGCCCGTAGAGATAGAGGTTGAAAAGAAACTTGGGCTTGAAGGAAAAAAGCAGATAGAAAAACACGGGGTGGCGGATTTTAACAAGGAGTGCCGAAAGAGTATATTTAAGTATCTCGATGAATGGCACGAGTTTACACGGAGGCTTGGCTTCTGGCTTGATCTCGATAACCCTTATGTTACATGTACAAACGAATATATAGAATCGGTCTGGTGGATTCTTAAACAGTTTTGGGATCAGGGTCTTCTGTATGAAGGACACAAAATAGTTCCATATTGCCCCCGTTGCGGGACAGCCTTGTCGAGCCATGAAGTTTCACAGGGGTATAAAGATGTAACCGATCCTTCGGTTTATTTCAAAATGAAAGTTAAAGGTGAAGACGCGAGTTTTCTTGTATGGACTACAACTCCATGGACTTTGCTTTCAAATGTGGCGCTGGCTGTCGGGCCTGAATACAAATATGTAAAGGTCAGGAATAATGGTGAAGTACTTATACTTGCTGAAGCCCTTACTGCTGTTCTGGACGGCGAGTTCGAGGTTTTGGAAAGATTTGCCGGAAAGGACCTCGTAGGGAAGAAATACCAACCCTGTTTTCCCTATTTTGAAGATGTGAAGGGTGGATTCAGGGTAATAGAGGCGGATTTCGTAACATTGACCGACGGAACGGGTATAGTTCACATAGCTCCCGCTTTCGGGGAAGATGACTATAGGATCGGTAAGGTTGAAAAATTGCCCTTTGTTCAACCTGTAGATAAAGAGGGAAAATTCACTGAAGATATCGAGCTCTGGGCTGGATCTTTTGTTAAAGATTGTGACCAGGAAATCATTGATAATCTTGATAAGCGTGGGATTCTCTACAGGAAAGAAGGGATTACGCACTCCTATCCATTTTGCTGGAGGTGTGATTCGCCACTGCTGTATTACGCAAGACGTTCCTGGTATATTAAGACGACTGCGTTTAAGGATCTTCTTATTGAAGCTAATTCAAAAATAGAGTGGTACCCCCCGGAAGTGGGAGAGAACCGGTTTGCCCGGTGGCTAGAAGGAAATGTCGATTGGGCGTTAAGCCGTGAACGTTACTGGGGCACGCCGCTTAATATCTGGGTGTGTGATTCATGCGAAGAGAAGTACTGCGTTGGAGGTATAGAAGAATTGCGTTCGCTCAGCAAGGATTTTCCGGAAACACTGGATTTGCATAAGCCTTATGTCGATGAGCTGAATGTTCGATGCCCCAAATGCGGCGCCGGGATGACAAGGGTTCCGGAGGTGATCGATTGCTGGTTTGATTCCGGAGCGATGCCCTTCGCGCAGCACCATTATCCTATTGAAAACAAGGATCTTTTTGAGACCCAGTATCCCGCTGAATTTATCAGTGAGGGGGTAGATCAATCCCGTGGATGGTTCTATTCGCTTCTCGTAATAGGAGTTTTTCTGAAAAAACAGAGCCCGTACCGCAGGTGTTTACCGCACGGGATGGTTCTTGACGCTAACGGACAAAAAATGAGTAAAAGCCGGGGCAACGCCGTTTACGCCAACGAGGCTCTGGATGACTATGGCGCTGATGCCCTAAGGTGGTTTCTCATGACATCAGGCGCACCCCATCTCGCAAAGCGTTTTGACCCTGACGCGCTTAAGGATGGGGCAAACAGATTTATCGGGACATTCAGAAATCTCTACAGTTTTTTTGCGATGTACGCGAACCTCGACGGGTTTGTTCCGTCCGGAGAGATTGAAAGTGACAATTTGATAGATAAATGGCTCCTTTCCGTATATAACTCGACTGTAAAGGAAGTTAAGGAAGCTCTTGATGCCTATGATATTAACCGGGCCGGCAGAAAACTGTCCAGCTTTGTTGTTGACAAGCTTAGCAACTGGTATTTAAGGAGATGTCGTAGAAGGTTTTGGAAGAATGAAATGAGTGGTGATAAACGATCCGCTTATGAAACATATTACATGGTGCTAAGTGGAGTGACAAGGCTTATGGCCCCAATTGTACCTTTCATAAGTGAATTGGTTTTCTTGAGGCTTCAGAACTACAGGGAACAGGGTGAGGACAATCTTAGTGTTCACCTGCGGAGTTATCCAAAATGTAATGAAGAGTTGATTGACAGAGAGCTTGAAAGAAAGATGCAGGAAGTTCTCCAGGTTGTCATCGCGGGAAGAGCCGCGCGAAACAAGGCCGGCATAAAGGTAAGAACACCTCTCTCGGAATTACTTGTCTGTAGTGCGGATTCCGGCAAAGTTGACTGGCTGGATGATGAGGAGTATGCCGCGCTTGTTCACGATGAATTGAATGTTAAGAAAATCTCCTATATTGAAAGTGCTGATGATTATATTTCGTTGACCGCCAAACCGGAGTTTTCTCTCCTCGGAAAGAGGTTCGGAAAGAAGATAAAGGAAGTTTCCCAGGCCATAGGAAAGTTAGATAAAACGCGGCTCAAAAAACTGGAAGCTGTGGGAGAAATTTCTATTGATATTGACGGGAAAGGAGAAAAATTCAAAGCAGAGGAAATCAAGGTTTTCCGCCAAACGATTGAAAACTTTGAAGTGGAGACTGAATCTGAAATAACAGTTGTTCTTAACACCATGTTAACTCCCGGGTTGATTAAAGAGGGGATGGCCAGGGATATAGTGAACAGAGTACAGAATCTGAGAAAGGATTCAGGCTTTGAGATTAGCGATAGAATAGTATTATCCTACAAAGCCGACGAGGAAGTTAAAGAAGTTTTTACAGAATTTGATGATTATATTCGGGGCGAAACTTTAGCTGAATCGATTGACAATAGCAGCAAGAATTGGCCTTTTGTTACGGAGTTTGAATTAAACGGCTTCAATGTTGTACTTTGGACTAAGCTTACCTGATACATCCAGGTAGGAGGAGGGTTGCGGATGTCCTCAGAAAAGAAGAAAAAGTATAATAAAAAAGAGATTGGTTTATTCAAAAAGAATATTTTTGCTGAACGTGACCGGATTTCGAAAGAGATTAGCAGGATTAATGAATCGATAAATTCATCATTAGATGAAAATAGATCCGGATCTGCCTATTCAAACCATTTGGCTGATCAGGGAACAGATGTTATGGAGCAGGAAAAGCTATACTCTTATGTCAGTCAGAAAGATTCTTATCTAAGGGCTCTCAATGAAGCGCTGGAGAGGATAGAAAGAGGAATATACGGGAAGTGTGAGATCTGTGGCGAGTTGATTCCCAAGGGGAGACTTGAAGTAGTTCCTTCGGCGAGACTATGCATTAAATGTAAGAGTGATCAGGAAAAAATCCGGAAGGAGCAGTAGATAGATGCTATATTTTACGGTTGCAGCACTGGTTGTTATCCTTGATCAGGCTACAAAAAGGATAGTTCTTAGAACCTGCGCGACCGGGGGCGCGAGAGAACTAATTGGGAATTTCCTCCAAATCAGATTGAATCATAATCCGGGAGCGATACTGGGTGTGCTTTCCGGTTCAAGGACCATTCTTTTGACAATTACAATAGTTTCCGTTGTCGCTTTGATTTTCTTCGCGTACAAGATGAGGTACGCCCCCATTCTAAAGAGGGTATCGTTGGGGCTTATTCTCGGTGGCGCTTTTGGCAATCTTATAGACAGGGTAGCTTCAGGGAGTGTGGTGGATTTTCTTGATATGGGAATAGGCCGATACCGTTGGCCTACCTATAATATCGCGGACGCCGCCGTAACAATAGGGGCAATTATTCTTATTTCAGGATTTGTTATGTATACTGATTCTTCCGGGGAGGAAGATGCTGGTAGTCCTCAGTAATTAAAGTGGATTTTTAATGTTGTTGCTCACGATTGCGCGGTTAACCCGGAATTCTTTTTCACATAATGGTACGCTGGGGCACCTCAGGGGGGCATAGTTGTTAGAAGGTGGGCAGGGCAGATCCCTGGGTTTTATTGTTTAGGGTTTTCATGGGTAATAAAATATATGAATTTGTTGTCGACGAGGAAAGCGTGGGAGATAGGATAGACCTGTATCTAGGCGGGCAAATTCCCGAACTTTCAAGGTCGAGGATTCAGAAAGCCATAAAGTCCGGAGAGGTTCTTATTGACGGCGGCGAAGTGAAAAAGGCCGCCTATAGGGTGAGCGATAATGAGAGGATTTCACTTAAGTTCACTCCTCCGGAGCCTATGAAGGCGCTCCCGGAGGATATTCCCCTAAGCATCGTTTATGAAGATAAATTTCTTATTGTCCTGGATAAACCTCCCGGGCTTGTTGTGCATCCTGCTCCCGGGCACTGGAGCGGCACCCTGGTCAACGCTTTATTGTATCATTGTGATGATCTCTCGGGGATTGGAGGGATCCTTCGCCCTGGAATTGTTCACAGGCTGGATAAGAATACATCAGGATTGATTGTTGTCGCCAAGAATGACGAGGTTCATCTTTCACTCAGCCGACAGCTTATGGAGAGGACCGTTTCCAGGGTATATCACACAATTATCTGGGGTGAAATGCCGGTTCGGGATGGAGTTATTGACCAGCCGATCGGAAGATCCCGGCGGAACAGGAAAAAGATGGCGGTTGTGAAATCGGGCGGCAGGAACGCTGTGACAAACTACAATGTTATGGACACTTTCCCGCCTTTTCAGTATATTAAGGTGAAGCTCGGTACTGGAAGAACTCATCAGATCAGAGTGCATCTCTCCCATTTTGGAAGGCCGGTGCTTGGAGATCCCGATTATGGAGGCAGGAAACTGCATAGAGGAGGGTTATCGGATGAGGAGAGGAAAATCGCCAAAAAGGCGCTTTCTGTCATTGACAGACAAGCCCTCCATGCCGTGGAACTGTCGTTTTATCACCCAATTGTGGAGAAGGAGATGAGTTTCAAGACTGTTCTTCCGGATGATTTTGAATCCGTATTGTCGGTAATAAAGGGGTAGGGGTGAGATATAAATCAATAGAAATAGAAGGTGTTGTGATTATAGAGTTATCCGGTAAGCTTATGGGGGGTGACGATTCGTCAAAATTTAGGGATTTAATATATGATCTTTTGGAAAAGAACAAAAAGAATATTGTAGTTAATCTTGGCAAAGTATCGTGGATAAACAGCGCGGGAATGGGCATTCTTATTTCAGGTTATACAACGATGCGTAAACATCAGGGAGATTTAAAGTTGCTGAATGTTTCGAACAAGATAAAAAGTCTTCTTTATGTGACGAAATTGAATTTGATATTTGAATCTTTTGATAATGAGATAGAAGCTGTTCAAAGCTATTCCGGCAACTGATAATAAAGGGGGAGTAGGCTGTGTCTGAATATATAGCGATAGAATTCCCAAGCAAGTATGAATATCTTAACATGATTAATATTGTTTGTGAGGAAATCGCCGAGGATATGGAGCTGAATTCAAAGGTAGCGAATGAAATATCAATTTCAGTAATAGAGGCCTGTACAAATGCCCTGGAACATGGCAACAAATCTTCTCCTGAGAAAAATGTCCGTATGGTTATAAAGCGCGATTCAGACAGGATTGCTGTCGAAGTATATGACTGGGGGGAAGGGTTTGATTATAAAGAATATCTCGAGCATATTCCCGACCCTTACGATATTCAAAAAGTGCATGGGAGAGGAATCTTTATAATG
>JAGHBT010000240.1 GCA_021160845.1 bacterium
GCGGGGAGGGACAACGATTCTTGTTTCATCTGACCGCGTCTCGAAATTGCGTATAAATCTTGCCTCTTCAGGGATAATCAGCTCAGGAGGCGTTGGATATGAGATATTTGACAGTAACAGTATAGGGGCAACTGATTTTGTTCAGAGACTGAATCTGAAAAGGGCGCTGGAGGGTGAACTGTCCAGAACTATAAGTGATATTACGGTGGTTGATAAGGCCAGAGTTCATATTGTTTTTTCCAAGGAGAGTATATTCAAGGATAAGGGGAGGGAAGCCACTGCTTCCGTAGTGCTTAATCTTAGCCGAGGAAGAGGTCTTGAACAGTCACAGGTAATGGGTATTGCCAACCTCGTTTCTTACGGCGTTGAAGGTCTGAACGCAAAAAACGTGACTATTATCGATCAGGATGGAAGGATACTCACGGGCAATATAAATGAAGATGTTCCTGGTCTAAATAGTGCTCGGTTGAATATAAAGAAACAATTCGAAAACTATCTTGCAGGTAAAGCGGAGAAAATGCTGATGACAGTGATCGGACCTGGAAGAGCCCTGGTGCGCGTAAACGCTGAATTGGATTTTCGTGAGGTCAAGAGTACTAAAGAAATATACGATCCTCAGACCGTTGTTAGAAGCGAGGAAACTAATTCGGAGACAAATACAAATGAGGGTTTATCAAAAGAGACTATAACGACCAATTATGATATTAATAGAACCCTGGAAAATATTGTCAGTGGCGGAGAAGGGGTAAAATCGCTTTCAGTGGCTGTTTTTGTTGATGGGCACTATGAGAAGGAAGAGGGGAGTGCTGAAAAGAAATATATTCCTCTTTCATCGGAAGAACTCGGGCAGCTTGAGAATATAGTTAAGAGGGCGGTGGGATTTGACGCATCGAGGAAGGATGCGATTGAAGTTGTCAACCTACAGTTCTATTCTACCGGAGAGATGGTAACCAGTATTAAAACACCAATGATGGAGTGGCTTCCCGGACTAATTGGAAAGGGTGTAACAGTCATCATATTAGTCCTTCTGTTTCTTTTTCTTAAAAAGAATCTAGGGAAAATATTTAGCTCTAAAGGTGGAGGTGGAATTATGATACCGCGAGGGGGGAATATGGGAACAATGGGTATGGTTTCTTCACAGGAAGATACTATAGAATCAAGAGCTAAGGAAATATCGGACAATAATCCCGAGCAGGTAGCTAAGCTTGTTAAAACCTGGATGGCTGACTAAAGAGGTTGTGGTGACAAATGGTTGAAGAAGAAAAACTGGGAGTAGAGAAGGCGGCAATTCTTCTTATTTCACTTGGGCCTGAGGTGGCGAGCAAGATCTATAAGAAGCTCTCGGATAATGAAATAGAAGCATTAAGTACCAAAATATCAAAAATTGGTACCGTAAAGGCTGATCGTAAAGGTGAAATTCTGAAGGAGTTCTATGAGATGATGCAGGCGCAGGGATATATCTCTCAGGGAGGGCTGGAATTTGCCGAAGAGGTACTTAGAAAATCTGTTGGAGATACCAAGGCAAACCGTCTTCTTACAAGGCTGCAGGGATTTGGCGAAGGAACATCATTTGAGATGCTTAAAAAGGTTGAGCCTAATACAATCGCGAATTTTTTGAGGAATGAGCATATTCAAACAATCGCTCTTGTTCTGGCTAATCTCGATCCGGCAATTTCGGGTCCTGTACTCGCGAAATTACCCACGGAAATACAGGGGGATGTTGTATACAGGATTGCAACTATGCAGAGGCCAAATCCTGAGATGCTGAAATCTATTGAAAAGGTTCTCGAAAAGCATATTTCCAGTGATTTTGATCAAGTTACTGTCACGGTCGGCGGAACGAAGAGCGTGGCCGACGCTCTAAACGAAATGGATTTGGAGATGTGGCAGGAAATACTTGAGGATGTCGAGGACATTAACGCTGATATAGCACAGGAAATTAAACAGAAGATGTTTGTGTTTAAGGATCTTGAGCTTCTTGACAATAGAAGCATTCAGGAACTTCTCAAGGATGTTGAAACATCTGAGTTGGCCATATCTCTTAAGATTGCCAGTGAATCTATAAGGGAAAAGATTTTTAAGAACATGTCCAAGAGAGCGGCTCTTGGTCTAAAAGAGGAGATAGAGTATCTTGGCCCTATGCGTCTCGTTGAAGTTGAAGCCATGCAACAGAGAATAGCGGATAATGTAAGAAAGTTAGAGGGTGAGGGGAGAATAGTAATATCCGGCAGGGGTGGTGCGACATCGGTGATGGTTGATTAGAAGGGAGAAACTCTTTGGATTATAACTCAGGCGAATTTATTCCGGACAGAATGTTATCTTCTGACAATTCATATGTTTTTAAATCTCTCCCGGGATTTGAATTTATTTCAGGGCCGATTGTTGTTGAAGACTTAAGTGCAAAGATTGTTCTGAGCGAAAAAGAGTTAAGAAGGAAGCTATCTGATGAATATAACAGAGGGTTTCAAAGTGGCAATTCGGACGCTCTGATTGCAAAAAAAGATATAAAAAAGGATTTTTTCCCCTTGCTTGCGAATATTAGAAGTAGTCTAACCCTGATTACAGCTCAGCTTGAAAAAGAATTAATCAAGTTGTCCGTTGAAATCGCAGCCAGGGTTGTAAAGCATGAAATAACAATCCACGCTGAAAAGTGTCTGGAAGGACAAATTAAAACATGCCTGGAGCAAATTGGTTCCAGAGTGCCCGTTCTGATTCGCCTGAATCCTGATGATGTTGGACTTGTTAAAGGGTTAGTCGAGGATTCCATGGAATTCTCCAAGATGTTACGGGATGAAATAAAACTTGTTGAAGATCACAATGTGGATAGAGGCGGGTGCGTGATGGAATTGGACAAGGGAGTCTTAAGGGCTGTTATCTCTGAGCAATTGGAAAAACTGGAAGAGATTTTGTTAAAGGAATATGGAAAATAAAATTAAAAACAGATTTAAAGATTTTCAGGTGCTTATCCGTGGTAGCAATATAATCGGGGCTGTCGGACAGGTAATAAGCAGCGTTGGAATCGTAATTGAGGTTGAGGGGTTAAAGTCATCGGTCGGCGACATATGTTGGATAGAGACAGAAGCGGAGAGTGGCCCCATTAGGGGGGAGGTTGTCGGTTTCAGGGACAACAAACTCTTGTTGATGCCTCTCGGCAAAGTGACAGGTATAGGAGAGGGAAATCATGTTTATCCAACTGAAGAGCCTCTTAGTATTCAGGTTGGAGAAGAGTTGCTTGGAAGGGTAGTCGGAGGAACCGGAGAGCCTCAGGATAATCTGGGACCCGTTTCCGCTTCCGATCGTGTATTGCTCAGTAATCTTGCCCCCATGCCTTTAGAGCGCAAACCGATAAAGAGGATTCTTGAAACCGGAGTAAAGGTCATAGATTCTACTCTTACATGTGGAAAAGGCCAGCGTATGGGAATCTTTGCCGGCAGCGGAATCGGCAAGAGTATCCTTCTTGGAATGATATGTAAAAACGCGACAAGTGATGTTAATGTAATTGCCCTGATTGGAGAAAGAGGAAGGGAGGTAAGAGAATTTGTAGAGAATATACTTGGCCCGAATGGGCTGAAAAAATCGGTTGTTGTTGCCGTAACATCCGACAGAAGCCCTGTTATGAGAGTTAAAGGGGCTGAAACTGCCATGGCAATCGCTGAATATTTTAGAGACAAGGGACGGGATGTTCTTTTTATTATGGATTCAATAACTAGATATGCTATGGCTCAGAGAGAGATAGGCCTTGCTGTAGGAGAACCGCCAACCGCCAGGGGTTATACTCCTTCGGTTTTCGCGAAACTTCCCAGCCTACTTGAAAGGGCCGGTAATGGAGCGAATGGAAGTATAACGGGTATTTATTCGGTCCTTGTCGAAGGAGACGATATAAGTGCTGACCCGCTTACCGACGCTGTTCGGGCAATTCTTGACGGGCATATTGTACTCTCCAGAAAACTTGCCAATGCGGGGTATTATCCCGCTATTGACATACTTCAGAGTATTTCCCGTCTCGCGCCCGAGCTTTTGAACGATGCCCAAAAAGCCAGGCGTGACAGAATCTTACGCTGGTACGCCACATACAGGGATTCTGAAGATCTAATTAACATGGGGGCTTATGAAAAGGGGAATAATCCCCAGATAGACGAATCTATAGATCAGTATGGACGCCTTATGGAATATTTTCGTCAGGATATCAAGGAATCTTCTCCCATGCATAGGACAGAGTCTGAGTTGGCGGAACTCGTGGGTGAAAACTAATTTGCCGTTGCAACTAGCGCAGTGACCTAAACTCACCTCAAAACGGGGATATTTCTATTGAAAACAAGGATAAAGAAATTAAAAAGGATTGCTGGTTATTACAATCAGAAGAAAAAGATGAAGGTAATCGAATTAGTGAAAGCCCGAAACGAGAGATACAGAAAAGAAAAGGCGGCTGACATAATCAAATTAGAAAAGCGGGAGCATATTGAAGTTTGTGTCGATATTTTGTCAGGTCGTCTTGACACGTCGGTGTTTAAGAGATTGGATGGAGATTTTCAGTATTTCAGAGGGAGTCTTGAAAGGGCCAATAAAGCCCTGGAAAAGGCCATTGAGATTGAAAAAGAGCGCCGTGAGGATGTAGTAACTTCAACAATTACCGAGCGAAAGTGGAACAATATTGTATCGAGAAAAGAGAAAGACTTTAATAAATCGCAGGGAATAAAAAGGGAGAAAAGCGCGGATGATATTTCACTCATACGGTTTCGTCCCTAATCCCATTCGTAGTAAGCACGGCAAATTTGACCGATGTATGTATATGTTGATTGGAGCGGGTAGCGTCTCTTTATCGCGTAATTGTTAGTGAGGGATATTCGGAAAAATTCTCCACGTGGCAAGTAATTTTTTCCTCTTAATTCCAATTCTACTCAAAGAGTTATATATCGGCATTTTCTCGTTCATTCTTTAACCCTTTTTATATTAAATAGTTCCATGCCTTGTTTTCTATCTTTAAGGGAAAACTCGTAATGGCATATCCCTTGCGGTTTTGCCAAAGTGAAAATCGGAAATTGATCTGTTTGAATTTTATGAACAGCGGGGTGAAATGAAAGAATTAATTGTATTTTCAATTCTCAGCTTCGTTTTGATTCTTGCGGGCGTTCTCTTTTATATGGGGTTTATTACTGTAGGCCCCACTCTTGAAACGAATACCCGGGCAGAGCTCTCCGGTGAGCTGGGTGAATTAAAAATGCAACTTACCGCAATGGAAGCCATGAAGATGAATATTGACAGGAAAAGAAAAGGAATTCTTGCCCTTGAGGGTGATCTTGAAATAGAGAGGAAGGTTGTCGCGGATAGCAGAAACGAACTTACAAATTATCTTGACAGAATAGAAAATGCTCTTGAGGAAACAGATAAAGAACGTCTGGATCGTATCTCGAAACTGGCGAAACTTTACAACTCCATGAAGCCTAAAGAAGCCGCGGGAATAGCGTCTTCTTTGAAAGTAGAACTCCTTATGGAAATAATTTCTAAAATGAAAGAGAGAAAAGCAGCAGGGCTTATGGAGGCTTTGCCACCGGCGTTAGCTTCGAATATCAGCAGGAGACTCGGGGAGAGGAAGGTAAAATGACGATTGGGGGAATGCTCCCTATAAATGCCATGCCCGTCGAGACATGGAGAGGCTGCAAAACAAAGGACTCTTGCGGAGACGGTGCAGAAAGTCTTTTCAGCATAAAGGCATTTATTGATCAGCTTGTGAAACGGGACAGTACGAACAACTCGTCAGCGTATAATGGCAAATCATTTTCACAAACCAAAGAGACTAGAAATCTGAACGGTAGCGAAACCGCAGAATTTCCGGGAAGGAAAATAAGCTCTTCGTCTGAAAATTATAGAGGAGCAAAGTCTCTTTATGTCAGTGATAGTGATGTTAATGGATATTTGTGGAAAAGGAACTTGCCGGCGGACATGATATCTGTCGGGAATGAAGCATTAGCGTGTGAAGAAAGTATTCAAATTCATCATGGTGACAAAAATGGTGATAAGGTTGGGGATCGAACGGCGGATAACGTCGAAATTAAGGGTTTAAGACCAGTTGATAATAAAAAAACAGGAAAAAATAAAAAAACAGGAAAATTGAAAGTTGCTTTTCCCTCTGCCGCAGCCTTGCACGGTGAAGCAGTGGAGTTTGGAAGCAAAGAACCCGCGCTCGATAAGATTTTTGTAAAAGAAAAGGTTGAACTTTCAAAGGCCCCATTGAAAAACGAATCACTTTCAAGGCAGTTGTTTCAAGGTTTAGATAACGAAAGATATTTTGATTATCAATTGGACAAGAATGTTGATGTTAATCGGAAAGACACGGGGAAGGCATTAAAGTTAAATATAAATCCGGTAAATAAGACAACGGATCAATTGGACAAGAATGTTGATGTTAATCGGAAAATAACAAGTAATGTGTTGAAGACAGGCGTTAACAAGACAAGCACAACCACGAGTCAACCTGATAAAATCATTAATACCGGCAGTGAAAATCAAATTAATACATTAAAGTCGGTCAACTACGCGACAAATATCACGCAGAGCCATCCTGAGAATAAATCGGTAAAAAAACTCTATGAAAGAAAAAATTTAGATGTAATAAGCGATCATAAGTTATCACATGTCATAATAGGGGATAACA
>JAGHBT010000117.1 GCA_021160845.1 bacterium
CTTGCGTTGAAATAGAAGATAATGGGCCGGGCATTGAAGAATCGGTGCGGAAGCGTGTCTTTGAGCCCTTTTTTACGACAAAGGAAAAGGAGAAAGGAGCTGGACTCGGCATGTCCGTTTCATATTTTATTGTGACAGAGACCCACGCCGGTATGATGGAAGTGGAATCCAGGGAGGGCCAATGGGCGCGTTTTGTAATCAAACTTCCTTTCGATGCGTGAACCAAGCAATCCACGGCAACTTTATTAGTCCTTAATATATCATTAAATTATTATTATTATAGACATAGACATTTTTATTTGGTAATATTTGCTTCAACTTGGATCAAAGCTCGGTAACTTTGAGGGGTTGTTGGGTGAGAATCTTCGATTAACAAAGCGAGTTGCCGGTTTTTATTGTTTTTTGGCAGAAGGAGAGTAAAGATGATCAAATTTAGCAAGCAGCAATTAAAAATCCCCAAAATGATGCGGCCGGTTTATATGGTAACCGGCGGTCAGTCAAAGTTCGACCGCGCGATGCCGGACAAACGGACAGAAGAGCTTTGTATTGATGCCTTTACAATGGCTGCCGGTCTCCTAAATATGTCACCTGCTGAACTAAAGAGTTATGTGCATACTGCGTATTACGGGCACTTTGCGGATCATTTCGGTGATCAGCTCCTCGGAGAAGCGGTGATTCATGACAGGCTTGGCCTTGATCCCCTTGGAAACATTGGTGTCAAAACCGGTGGAGCAACCGGGGGTTCAACAGTCTGGGAGGCGGTTAAGGCAGTGGCGTCTGGATATTCCGATTGTTCTCTGGCGATGGGTTGGGAGAGAATGGATGAAGTTCCGACAGATGAAGGGAACTTTCTTATAGCGGCGGCTGCTGATAAGGACTGGGAATCACCCCTTGGACATATCTATACAGGTTATTACGCGGTAATGGCACAGAGGTATTGGCAGATATTCGGCAAGGCTGAGGACTCCTTCCGCGAAACGCTGGCCGAAATTTCGGTGAAGCACCACGGATACGCGAGGATGAATCCATTCGCCCATTCGCCTAAAAAGATTACAGTTGATGATGTTTTAAAATCGCCTGTTGTTGCTCATCCGCTTAGGGCGCTTGATTGTTGCCTTATGAGTGTTGGAGCAGCGTGCGCGATAATATGCGATGAGAAAACGGCAATTGAATTGACTAAAAATTCAGCTAACAAACCTGTAAGGATATGGGTTGGTGCCGGTTCTCATACATTAAGGCCTGCTGACAGACGCGATATGGATATTCCACTTCTTCCAAATGAGACGGCTGATCAATATAAAGATTTGGGGAAGAGGTTCCCGGGTGGAGACCGTTATCCCGGATTTACGGGTTTTCTTGCCGCCAGAATGGCGGTGTGGTACGGTTATCGGATGACGGGCGTTAATGATCCGAGCGAAGATCTTGACCTTCTCGAGTTGCACGATGCCTTTACAATCAGTGATGTGCAGACATACGAAGATATAGGTGTTCGTCCATACGGAGAGGGACGCGACTATGTGGAATCCGGCGATTGTTATCATACTAATCCAAAAACAGGAAAGCCTGGCAAGCTTCCTTCAAATCTCTCAGGAGGGCTGATAGGGTGTATGCATGCTGTGGGAGCTACAGGTATCATGCAGATATTTGAGGTAGCTACACACATCTGGAATAGATGGGGAGAGATTCATGGAGACGAGAAACGATGGAAAGATTTTGGTCGTAAAAAGCCTGCTGACTGGACAGACCTTCAGGTTAAAGGAGCCAAACGTGGAATGGCAATCAGCCATGCCGGTGTGGGCTCCCACGTAACCGCGACTATTTTAATGGATCCTGATCATTTGCTGAAGGAAGACGCTTAAAGGAGAAAAAAATGAGTATGTTTGGACAGGTTTACGTCAAGGATAACAAATACAAGCTAAAGGGTGATTTCCATCATTTAACTCCTAACATTCCTATCCGCAATGCGGATGAAGGGTGGAAATTGATGGGAGTTACCAATCCGCGTGATATGACATATATTCATAGCTATGGCGGGGAAGCGCCATTTTTCGAAGCGCTGGGTGAAGGTAAATTGCTTGCAACGCGTTGCGACAATCCCGATTGTGAATTCAAGGGTACTATTTATGAACCGTTCAGGATTCACTGCGCCGATTGCCTCGGGAAAAACACAATCATAGATATTACGGAACTTGCCAAAACCACATCTAAGGTCCACACATTTATGGTTTGTGAAAGAGCTGGAGCTTTCAATATTCTAGATAAACCGGTTAAATTCATCAATATCGAGTTTGAGGGTATCGCTACAATTCTTATGAGTTACTTGTCCGTGGGGGATCCTGAAATCGGGATGAAGGTTCTTCCGATATTCCGGACTAAGAATCCGACCTGTACGATTCTCGATCTTTCCTGGGTTCCGGATGGAACAAAAAAAGAAGAATTGCCTGAAGGCTTCACATTCTAGAGAATACATAAAGCGAATGAGTTAAACGGGAGGGAAATAATCAATTACGGACTATCAGAAGAACAAAGAGTTTTGCGCGACAGCATAAGGAGTTTTGCTGAAAACGAGATTGCACCGAGGGCGCAAGAGCTGGACGAAAAGGAAGAATTTTCTATCGAGTTGACAAAGCAGATGGCTGAAATGGGACTTTTTGGTATTATAGTACCGGAGAAGTACGGCGGTTCGGATATGGGATATCTTTCGTACTGTATTGTTGTTGAAGAGCTCGCGAGAGTTGACGCTTCACATTCTGCGACAGTAGCTGCCGGAAATTCTCTCGGTGTAGGGCCGATATATTACTACGGTAATGAAAAACAGAGGGAAGAATGGCTGCCGCGTCTATGTAGCGGAGAGATACTTGCCTCTTTTGGCCTTACGGAGCCCGACGCGGGTTCGGATGCCGGGGCAACCAAGACTGCGGCAAGGTTGGAGAATGGGAAATGGGTTATAGACGGAAGTAAGATATTTATAACCAACGCTGCAACGGAGATAACGGGGCTCTGTACGGTACAGGCGGTTACCGGAGAGCGTCAAGACGGGAAGAAGGAAATGTCCTGTATCCTTGTGCCAAACGGGACTGAAGGATTTATAGCGAATAAGATGACTGGAAAGATGATGTGGCGGGCTTCGAACACAGGAGAGCTTTTTTTCGATAACTGCAAGGTGCCGGAAGAGAATCTTTTGGGAAAGAGGGGGGAAGGCTTTCATCAGATGCTTGAGACTCTGGATAATGGCAGGCTTGCCATAGCGGCCATGGGATTGGGTGGCGCCCAGGGGGCTTTTGAGCTTGCGTTAAAATACGCGAAGGAGCGTGAACAGTTTGGCAGGCCGATCTCTACCTTCGAAGCCAATTCTTTTAAGCTGGCTGATATGGCAACGGAGATCGAGGCCGCGAGAACCCTGCTTTACAAGGCTTGTATGTTGAAAGACGCGGGAAAATCCTTCAATAAGCAAGCTGCGATGGCGAAACTCTACTGCTCGGAAGTTATGGGTAGAGTTGTGGACAAAGCTGTCCAGGTTTTTGGTGGTTATGGTCTGATGAAAGAATATGATGTTGAGAGATTTTACCGTGATTATAAGTTGCTCACTATAGGGGAAGGGACTTCTGAGGTCCAGCGTTTGGTAATTGCCCGCAAGATCGGATGCTATGATGTATGATTTCCGTGATTAAATAGGGAGATACTTTAGAAATGGTATCCCTATATATTAAACACGGGGTGTGCCTAGTCGGTTTGAAGCTCAGGTATATTTCTGTAAAGTTCCAGTGATTCAGGGTTTCTTAAGGCATCCTGATTATGTACCGGTTTGCCGTGTATGATATTCTTTACCGCGATTTCTACCTTTTTCATATTTATAGTATACGGAATATCGGCAATTTCAATGATCTTTGCCGGTGTGTGCCTCGGTGAGGAATTTTTTCTTATTGTATTTTTAATTCTTGCTTTCAGATCTTCGGTAAGTTTTGCTTCTTGTGTGAGTTTGACAAACAGAATGACACGAACATCATCACCCCACTCCTGACCTATTACAAGACTGTCCTGGATTTCTTTTATTGTGTCTACCTGCCTGTATATTTCAGCGGTTCCTATACGGACACCACCGGGATTAAGTGTGGCGTCCGATCTTCCGTAGAAAACAACACCTTTATTTTTAGTGATTTTTATAAAATCGCCATGTCTCCATATATTCGGATAAACATCGAAATATGCCCTGTGGTATTTATCCCCATTTTCATCGTCCCAGAAGGATATAGGCATTGAGGGGAAAGGGGATAGACAAACTAGTTCACCTTGTTCATTTTCTCTCGAAGCGCCACTGCTGTCAAAAGCCCGAACATTCATTCCGAGGGTCCTGCATTGAAGTTCTCCTTTATAGACAGGTCCCATAGGATTGCCGGCAGCGAAACAGCCATTGAGATCGGTTCCACCGGCAATCGAAGAAAGGCAAAGATCCTTCTTGATATGTTCATAGACAAATTCGAATTCGCTTTTGTGAAGGGGAGAACCTGTAGAGAGTATTGTTCTCAAACTCCCAAGATTATATTCTTTGCCGGGCTTAAGACCTGATTTATTAACCGCAGAAAGGTATTTTGCGCTAGTCCCAAAGATTGTGATTTTGACATCTTCTGCAAATTTAAAGAGAGCGCCTGGATCGGGGTAGAAAGGTGAACCGTCAAACAGCACGATGGTAGCGCCCAGTCCAAGGGAGCTTGTTAGCCAGTTCCACATCATCCAGCCGCATGTGGTAAAATAAAAAATTTTGTCCTCACGCTTAACGTCGGTATGCAGGGCAAGTTCTTTCAGGTGATTGATAAGAATACCTCCTGCGCTCTGTACCATGCATTTTGGAAGACCCGTTGTTCCGGATGAATACATAATGTAGAGAGGGTGATCGAAGGGGAGTTGCTCAAATTCTATATCTAGGTTCTCTTCGCTTGAAATAAAATCATCATACATAACAGCGTTTGGGACATTTGAAATATCCGGGTTTCTTTCAGTAAAAGGAACGACGATTACTTTTTCTATCGAGGGCAGTTTGATAAGTATGTCGGATACCTGCTTGAGAGAATTGAAGTCTTTGTTATTGTAAGAATAACCATTTGCGGTGAACATTATTTTTGGATTTATCTGACCGAATCTATCCAATACTCCGCCTATGCCGAAATCCGGGGAACAGGATGACCATGTGGCGCCGATGCTCGCCGATGCCAGCATAGCAATTATGGTTTCAGGAATGTTGGGCATATAACCCACAATTCTGTCACCGGAGCAAACACCCATTTCTCTCATGGATTTTGCCAGGCGGGCTACTCTGTCATACAGTTGCGCGTATGTAATTTCGACTCTATCGGTCGTTTCCCCTTTGGCAATTATAGCGAGTCGGTCATCTCTGTAACGAAGAAGATTTTCGGCGAAATTCAGTTTGGCTCCAGAAAACCATTTTGCACCGGGCATTTTATCCCCGTCAACAAGGACACTGTCGTAATGCTGCGAATGGATGATTTCCAGATAATCCCAAAGGGATTCCCAAAGAGAGGATGGATTATTGATAGACCACTGCCACAATTCATCGTACAGTGTAAATTGCTTTTCATATTGTTTGTTTATATAGGCTATGAAATGGAACATGTTTGTGTCTTGAATTTTCTTTTCAGAGGGTTTCCACATGAGTTCGTTCATTTGAAGCGTTTCCTTTCTTTAATCGATAATTAAATTTAGCCTAAAGGACGAATCCTCAAATAAGTACTCCAAACAATATGGAGCCCTTTGGCAAATCAATTCTATATGTCGTTGGTTATTATAGTCAAACAATATTAGAAGCGGGACACCTTTATTCTTTTATTTCCCTTTGAGGTGGTAGAGGATACAATGGTAGAGTCGGAGTGGGAAATTAACGCTGAAAAAAGGTCGGTGTTTTTATTATGCGTATTGAAATATTAGGTACTGAGTCATTAGGAGTTCGGGGGCTTTCCTGCAGAGTTGAAGTAGCCGACCGCAGAATATTGATCGATCCGGGGATAGCTTTAGGATATCACAGGTACGGGTTACTTCCTCATCCTTTTCAGGTAGCGGTAGGAAGAAGGATTCGAGAAAAGATTATAACCGCTGCGGCCGATACTACCGATGTAGTGATTAGTCATTATC
>JAGHBT010000107.1 GCA_021160845.1 bacterium
CCATCCCCATTCTATCGGAACCTGGGGTAAAAGAAGCCCTCTTTTTCCACCCCGGCTCATAATTAAACCGTCCCGACCTACTTCTATAGTAGAGGGGTTTTCAATTTCCCTGATCGGGCTCAGGACGGAAATTTCAATACTGAGTTGCGAAACTTCCTCGGTTTTTACCGGAGGGAACCTGTAATCGTTGAATGCAGCCGCTTCAGCCATGTCGGCTATGGTCTCTATTAAAGGTTTTACAGCTTCTATGTATCCTATACATCCTCTTAGCTGGCCATTCTTTTTGAGCGTGACAAAGGCGCCCCGCATTTTCTTTAGAATGGGAGAAGGAGGGATGGCAATATCAACATCGTGTCCAGTGAATTTTGTTTCGATAACTTTTCTGGCGAATTTTAGAAGAAATATTTTGTCTTTTTCAGAGAGAGATTGATCCTTGTTGTTTGAATTTGAGCCCTTTTTCTCCACTTTGCCTGAATTTTCGTCAGAGAGAGAGGGATCCTCCTTTTGGTGTTTATTTTTTATAAAAGCAGCCGAGACGTAACCGACAACATTGTTTGTGTCTCCTGTGATATCTCCTGAATTGGCGTGTTTAAAAATACGACAACTGTTCGCGCCTAGTTTGAGCGAGGCTTTCATCGCGGCAAGGACGGGCCCTCCGCCACACGCCTCGGTGGCTCCAGAGGCGATGGCTTTTGCCAAGCCTTCGGGGTCGAGTTTTTTGAGGTGATCGATAAATATGTTATCCAGGCGGTTGGCGGTTACGCTGTCATGGAAATGAGATAGGTCGGTGCTAGCGACAATCAAAAAACTCTTTCCTTTTAGGGAAATTGCCAGAGCATTTCCAAGCGATTTTATATTTTCGCTGCTTTGATCTCCCATAACAATCGGAACGAGTTTGAAATTGCCCAGAGCAACTTGAAGAAATGGAAGCTGAACTTCTAAAGCGTGTTCGCCTCGTCCGGAGGGAGAGGGTATATGACCTTTTGTGTCGATACGGATATTATTATCGAAGGAAGCAATTTTCTCCGCGAGTTGATTATCAATCGGGATGTCTCCAAGCGGTGTCCTGTAAATTTTGCCATTATAAATAGAAGAGTAATTAAAGTACTCCGTATGACTGGGGGAGATAACAACAACCGTTTCGTAGGTATTGCCGGCTATGAGTTTGAAGCCGTAAGAGGCTACTTGACCGGAAAAGATGTAACCCGCGTGTGGAGAAATAATGGTGGTAACAGTACCTTCCAATTTATCCGGTTCCGCGGCCTCGATAAAGTCTGCTACAGTTTTTCTGAGTATAACTGAATCGGCAGGATAGAATGAGCCGGCGACAACTGGATTACGAACTGAATTTTCCATTGTATTCCTCGTTTCTTCCATGCTATTGCATCTGTTTTGAATTAATAGAATAGTGATTATAAAAGTGGTTACTTTACAGAATTTCAATTTTTTTTAGTCCTCCCATAAACCCGGAATAGGTTCTCCACAAAAGGTACAACAGCCGTTTTTGATATGAATATTTTTAGTATTGTATCCTCTTCTCTCAATAATCTTTTTTGAACAGGCGGGACAGAAGGTGTTTTCTGTTTCGTTTCGGGGAACATTTCCGATATACACGAATTTTAGGCCTTCCTCCCTGCATATCTTATAGGCGGTTTCCAGAGAAGAGAAGGGGGTTGGGGGAAGATCCTTAAGTTTATACTGAGGGAAGAATCTGGAGAAATGTAAGGGGACATTATCGCCGACATTCTTTACGAGCCAGCGCGCCATCTCGCGGATTTCTATCGGAGAATCATTAAGAGTTGGAAGCATTAGATACACAATTTCAAGCCAAACTCCCTCAGAACGTACTTTAAGGATAGAATCCAGAACTGGTTTGAGCTCTGCATCGCAGATATTACGGTAATATTTGTTGGTGAATCCCTTAAGATCGATCTTGATGGCGTCTGCCACCTTGCACAGATCTTCAAGAGGTTTTTGCCTGTAGAAACCATTTGTTACTACAAGTGATTTTATACCTTTGGCAGATGCTTTCTTCGCGATATCCTGAACGTATTCGATAAAGACTACAGGCTCGCCGTATGTAAAGGATATGGATGGAGCATTCAGCGAATGTGCTTTACTGACAATTTGTTCCGGGGAACGAAATTTAGTTTCGATCATCTCGGGAGTTGATTGTGAAATTTGCCAGTTCTGACAGAACTTGCATTCAATATTGCATCCGACTGTTGCCAGCGAAAATGATTTGGTCCCGGGCAAAACGTGGAAAAACGGTTTCTTTTCAATAGGGTCGAGATGAAGGGCACATGGTTGGCCATAAGTAAGCGAATAGAGTTTTCCTCCTCTGTTTTCTCTTACTTCACAGTAACCACGTTTTCCTTCCGGTATAACACATCTTCTGGGGCAAAGAAGGCAGCGTACCGTATCCTTGTTAATATTTTCATAATATCGAGCTTCGAAATTTTCGTTTGATGCGAATGCCTTCCCAAAGGGAATTCCCAGGGTTCCTGAGGCGATTACCGCCCCTGTCCCCAGAAGGAAGGTTCTGCGCGAGATAGGATTTGTTCCTATAATTTTATCTTTTTTGGGATTTTTCTCAGATCTTTTCAGCATTTCTAAACTTCTCTCTAGAGATAGAATACAATAAGTGGGAATATTATGCAAGCCTGCTTGGATTTAAAAAAAATATCCCTCAAGATAAGGTGTGACCCACTTGCAAAATAGGGCATCCTTTTTTAAGTTAGCTTATCTTTTAATCGAAGATCGAGAGAATATCACTCTTTACAAGGAGGACCTTATCGAGATTGTTTTTTCTGGCGTAGATTTTGTCGGATACACGGTTGCCGAAGTAGATCGTTATATCCGTTTTGTCTGTGCTGAGAGTAATTGAATATTTGGGCTTATCCAGACCGAATTTTGCCAGGCTGTCGATATTCTCTGAGGAAAATTCGTAGATTAATGTATTGGGTAGTGTCTCTAGGAACCCGTCGACGATTCCGCTTTCAAAATGCGCGGATATTCCTTCCCAATTCCAACCTTCCGGCGATTTCTCTATAGAGAAATCGCCCTTGGAAGATTTAAGTACCAATTGATTAATTTGCCCGATGTCGATGTCGAATAGTTCTTTATTTCTAAAGTGAAAGAGGGATTTGTCTAGAATGTCTATTGATATGTCGCTTGAAAGAATTATCTCCCTGGAAGAGCCTATTCTGAAGTAACACTCCGGGCTGGTTGGAGCCTTATCCCCAATTTGGATTGTATCTGGTGTTGATGAATTTTTTGAGAAGAGTAAGATTACGCAATTGGGATATTCAAGGCCGTAGTTGGAAAGATCAGAAAATTCTTTAATGCTAACTCTCGGCAGACTGGTGGTAATCGCATTAATCATAAGATCTATTGAATATTTTGAGCCTTTTGTAATTATTGGATAAGTAATTATCCACCCGGAATCGCTTCGTTCAAATTCGATCCTGGTTTTGTCCTTTTTTGTAAAGATGCATTTAGTGATATCATTGGGGTTTCTTGCAAGAAGTAGGTGTTTTGGATAGTAGTCAGTATTATTGCCATTGTTGATAGGGGATCGATCCCGCAGGAATACAAAGAGTGTAGCGGCGATAAAGATAAAAAGAAGTACATAGATCGTTTTTATTTTCATGGGATTACGAGCTTTCAGAGTTTCTTTTCTTGCGACTCAATATTATTGCTCCGATTATTGCTATAAGGGCTGGCATAACTATAGTGGAAAGCCAGAAAACAATACGTCCCTCTACCATAGTCAGTAGTACCGGCTGGATTAAATTATTTTTAGGGCGTATTGAAATAAGATTATCATCGGCGGCAAGCCAGTTGATAGTATTCATAATTAGGTCCATGTTTCCGTATAGATTAAGTATTTTATTTGCCAGAAAATCACTGTCCCCATAAACGGCAATTCTTGCTGTACGATCTTGCTTTGTTGAAGTATTGGTTTTTTTGTTGTGTATGGACTCGGATGTCACCGCTAGAGAAATTGGCCCCTGTTTGTCAATCCCTTCATCAAAACGAGTTTTTCCATTTAGAATCATATCAATGTCAGTTTCACCATAGGCCTTTTTGTTTGTATAGAAAATTGAAGTAACATTAAATTGTTTGTCAGCATTCATAGATTTGGATATTGATCTTGCC
>JAGHBT010000142.1 GCA_021160845.1 bacterium
TTAGTATGGCTGGACACCTCATGAGCCTTGATTATGTAACGCCGAGTATTAGGCTCAATGTTAACATTGGCAGGACATCCCCAAATACATGGCGACACATTGTTACTATTGTCAACATAAACAGGTTTAACGTTTCTCCACGAACCCGTTTTGTTCCACAACATATTGCTCACGGTCATAGGCCTAATCGGCATTTCCCTGAAACTGTTAAACTTCGTTTGTTTACTCATTTATCCTCCACTTTCCTAATCGAAGATAGCAAAGTTAATCGCTTTGTCTATTCTTTCGTAATTCAATCCGCTATTTCCTGACACTGTCATAAGCTTCCTGGGCGGCTTGAGCGTTTTCATTCTTCTTTATAGGCACCAATTCTTTTATTGCCTCCTGAACGGCATCAATACCGACTAGACCCGTAGCGCCGGCGAAAGCGCCAACTATAGCGGTATTAACAATCGGGGCAGCCCTCGATCCCAGTCTATATTTAATTGCGATAGCATTGGCGTCAATCGTTGCTACCTTGAATTTTTTTGCCAGTTCCGAATCCCCAAGGGAAGCGCTTGTATTGATAACAATCCAGCCCCCCTTCTTAAGCCCGTCAGTGATATTTACCGTATCAATAAGTATAGCATCAAGAACCACAAGATGATCAGGCTCGTATATCTGGCATCTCTCCCTTATTTCACTTTCTGAAACCCTCGTAAACGCCATTACAGGCGCTCCACGCCTTTCCACACCAAAAGCTGGGAAAGCCTGAACAAACATTCCTTCACGAAAAAAGGCATCGGCCAGAATCTCTGAAGCGATTACCGATCCCTGGCCTCCACGGCCATGGGTTCTAATTTCAATCATATTTTTTCCCTTCAGTGTAGCTTTAAATTGACTCTTTATTCTATCTACCTTACTAACAGAACTAAATTATTGCTCCCAGTACCGGCATATCATACATGACAGAACCAATAAGGGTCAACACCTTTTGCAAAGTAAGGGTCCCCCCTTTTAAATTACCTCTATTGATTTTAAATACGCCCAGGAGGATTTGAACCCCCAACCTCCTGGTCCGTAGCCAGACGCTCTATCCAATTGAGCTATGGGCGCATTAACTGGCGGAGAGGGAGGGATTCGAACCCTCGGTAGAGTATAACCCCTACAACCGCTTAGCAGGCGGTTGCCTTCAGCCGCTCGGCCACCTCTCCGTTAATTTCAATTTACATCAATGGCGGAGGGCAAGGGACTCGAACCCCCAAGGGCTTAACGCCCGGCGGATTTCAAATCCGCTGCCTTACCAATTAGGACTAGCCCTCCGTACTAACTATCTCCTCAAACGATCATAACAAAACACCAAAACAACCTCATTCGAATATAATAATTTCATTCGAGACGACTTCGATAGTATAAAAATATTCCCTTTCACTGTCAAATAAAAGAGTTCAAAGCCCGCGGCGATATTACAAAATAATTCAACTGGATTTTATTTCCAGCTCCCCCCGCCTTTTAACATCCTTTTCTTCTTCCTCCCACTGCTTTATCTTACGGCGCGCTTTGTACCTCTTAACAGAATACGCAATCAAAAACAGAATAACCATCCCCGTCCATAAAGGCGCGGATGCGGCCAGGATAAAACGCGTCTTGTATTTACCACTAAGTATGGCCTGAAATTCATCGGCAAAATCTAATGGGTATTTGCCGAATGTAAGTAAAAATGCCCTTTTAAAATCACCCAGATCACGTGTAAAGGCCGTGAGTGTCATAAGGTCTTCAGGCCTCTTGGCAAACAGCTCATTTACCGCGATGTAACTCAGCCTGTACGCCATAGCCGCTTCTCTGCCGGAATCGGGGAATCTCCCCCGAAGATCCTCAAGATCAGGAATATCCTTTTTCCAGACGGCTACCATAAAATGCCAGTGATCTGAAAAGGTCCATTCTCCCGATTGACTCATTGCCAAACCCTCAAGGAACCATGTGGGACAACGCACGCCGCGAACTCTTTGAGTAAACAGAAGGTGTGAAAGCTCATGTCTAATTACAACATGAATGGGGCGTTGCGAGCGCAGGACGGCTTCAGCATTAATGCAAAGCCTCAGATTTGCTAAATCACTGCACGCCTCGCTCCATTCCGGAAGCATGCCCCGGTGAAGAATGCGGTAATCTTTTTTATTACCGGCGATATAAACTCGTATTGTATCAAACTCGCCAATTCCAAGATCTCCTGCTATCTTGCCGGATGAATTTTCAAGAATCACCCCTATCTTTTCCGCCATTTTATGATATTTCCCGGGATAAAAAATTATAAATGGTTTCGAGCGTGTGGACAAAGTGTCGTACTTGTAACTATCCCCTACACTCTTACCCGATAAACTGGAAACAGAGAATACATGAAAACAAATAAGAAAAAGAATTAAATATTCAACCCTCCTCATTAATCCCATTTATCCCTCCGGTTTATAAACACACCACCACCCACAACTAAACCGTCTTTGTAAAGAACAAGCGATTGCCCCGGAGTAACCGCACGCTGGGCCTTAGAGAAAGTGACAGTCAATTTACCAGCCTCAATTTGTACAGCCTCCACAGCAGTTGCCCTGTGCCTGAATCTTATTTTCGCTTTAAGGGGAATATCAAATTTGCGTATCCTAAGCTTCAGGGACCCACATACAGCCTTCCTGGAATAAAGTTCCTCTTCCTTTACGAGTGTAATCCTGTCGAGCAATGGATCTGTCTCTTTGACGTAGAGAGGAGTTGAAGCCGAAATACCCAACCCCTTTCTCTGTCCAACCGTATAGAAACAAATACCCCTGTGCTTTCCAATCGTATCTCCCCTCGAATCAACAACATCTCCCGGTCGAGGATCTATAAACTTATCCAAAAAACCGTTAAGATTATTGTCTGGAATAAAACAGACATCCTGGCTTTCCTTTCCGACATACCCAGTTAATCCATTCTCACGAGCAATTTCTCTAACCTCGTTTTTAGATTTCTCACCCAGGGGGAAAATCGTTCTTCTAAGATACTTGACCGGAACTCGGTAGAGAAAATACGACTGATCCTTACCAGTGTCCCTGGCGGCAGCCAGGAATATCCTGCTGCCATATTTTACCACGCGGGCATAATGCCCCGTAGATATCCACTCTGCTCCAATCGAATCCGCTACCCCCGCTAAAAAGGGAAATTTTATATGTTCATTGCATAAAATACATGGATTTGGGGTTTCCCCGGTTCGATAGGAGTTAATAAAAGCCCTGACCACCCTGTTTTTAAAATCTCTTCCGACATTAATAACCATATGAGGAATATCAAGCTCTGAGCAAATCCGGGCGGCCCTGCTGACAACCGCGTTATCCTTTTCATTTAACCCGGGATCTAAGTCGTCAAAGAAACAAAATGTAACTCCAGTAACGGAAAAACCCTCTTGCAACAAGCACAGAGCGGCAATTGTACTATCTACACCGCCACTCATTCCAAGAACTACTTTTCCCATTCTCTTTTTTCTTTGCACAGCAACCTCACATATCCAGATTCAAAAACTCCGACGGATTTAAAAAAATACCTGCTCGCGCGTGACAATCCAATTTCTTCCAAAAAGTTCAATAGAATATTACTTAATGGGCGAAATATCGCGCAGCCTTTTTATAGTACCAGCGAGTGCCTCAACAAATGAATCGATATCATTTTCCGTGTTGCAGATACCGAGACTTACCCGTATAACTCCTCTTGCCAGTTCCGGCTCGAGCCCGATGGCCTCCATCACGGCGCTTATACCACCTTTTCCCGCGGAACAGGCGCTTCCGCTGGATATGCAAAATCCAAGAGCGCTTAAATTGAGAACTATCGCTTCAGCTTCCACAAGGGAGACAACAATGCTACTCGTATTTGGGACACGCGCTACTTCCCTTCCTATAATTCTCAGGCCGGGGATTCTCTTTAGAATAGCTTCCTCCATTTTATCCCTGAGAGCGCCAATCCTCTCCATTTCCAGAGACAAAGTGGCATCCGAAATACTGCATGCCTCTCCCATTCCAACAATGGATGGAACATTCTCTGTTCCCGGCCTTAGGGAAAATTCGTGATCCGCCCCTGTATATACAGCCTTAAGAGGAGTATATTTTTTTACATAAAGCGCTCCTGTCCCCTTGGGACCATAGAACTTGTGAGCCGATATTGAAAGTAAATCAATCCCTAGATCCTTAGCGTCGACCATAATCTTTCCAACGCCCTGAACAGCATCAACATGAAAAATAATATCCCTGCCGGAAAGAATAGAGGCAATTTTTTTTATTGGCTGAATTACTCCGGTTTCATTATTTGCCAGCATTATCGACACAAGCACGGTCTCCGACCTTATAAGGTCTTCAAGCATATCAACCTTAACAACTCCCGCGCTATCGCATTCAACCCTGCTCACATTTACGCCGTCTTCCTCAAGCGACTTAAATGTATTCTGAACAGCGGGATGTTCAATAGTGGAAGTAATGATATGACACTGACCACTGAATTTGTCCAGAGCCTTGAGCGCCCCGCGGATCGCTAGATTGTTCGATTCGGTCCCACCGGATGTAAAAATTATTTCCCTCGGGGTAACATTTATAAAGGATGCCACCTTTTTTCTGGCTCCTTCGACCGCTTCACGATTTTCCTGCCCAAGGAAATGGAGACTGCCGGCGTTTCCAAATTTCTCGCTGAAATATGGATTCATAACAGAAACAACCTCATCGCGCACATAGGTCGTGGAATTGTGATCCAGATAAACGCGCTTTTTCGAACTCTTCTGCCGTTTCACCATTCCTCCTCTCGACCAGAAACTAAAGATATTTGATATTCTGATATCATTTGCCATTAATGTAGTTTTTCATCAAACCTGCCGGTAAATTAAAAAATACAGCCTCTCTCAAAACTGAGGAAGGCTGTATTTTTTTATCAACTAACCGGAAGGAAATCATCTACTCATATCTCTCCTGTTCCTTCTGCGCCTCCAGCCTCTTTATCAATGTCCTCTGACGATCAATCTGCTTTTTAGCCGAACCACTCCAGGGTTTAACGCCCAGGTTGATAACCTTTTGAAATTGAGTAATAGCCTCTTCGTACATGACTTTTTTTGAAAGGGCTTCACCCAATTGATAGCGTAAAAAGGCTTCTTTGCCGCCACCGAGCTTTAACCCCGCCCTTGACGCTTCCATAGCCTTATCGTACTTTCCATTTTCATTGTATATTTTTGCTAACAGAGCATAATTAAAAGAATTACCGCCACTTAACAAATTAGCTTTCTCCAATTCAGCTGTTGCTTCCTTGTAGTCACCGCCTGATTGAGAAATAGAAAA
>JAGHBT010000025.1 GCA_021160845.1 bacterium
ACAAGGCCCGCCGCTACGCGAAGTTAAAGGAAACCAATCTTGTCCCCTCCCCACAGCTATGAGCGATTAGTTTCCACTTCTATGGCAGCCTCCTAAAGGGAGGGCGCACAAGGAAAGTATTTATAACAATCGCTATAAATGCAATGAAGATATGTCCTTTACTTATTTAAAAATAATCAATAACATTTTGTTGGTTTCAAGAGTATAATTGACTAAGGTAAGAATCGAGATGGCTGAAAAATGAAAGCTAAATCTGGTAATTGAAATTATGGCACAAAAGAACATCGGAATCTGGGAAAACTTCAAACAGTTTTTTATAGCAATTATACTGGCATTAATTATTAAGACATCTATCGTGGAGGCTTATAAAATACCCTCTGCATCTATGGAAGACACCCTGCTGGTAGGAGATTTTCTCCTGGCCAATAAGTTTGTCTATGGTGCCCGGTTGCCGTTGGTGGGATGGCAACTGCCAGCTATCAGCGAGCCACAACCGGGAGATGTGGTTATTTTCATTTACCCGCGAGATGGGATAACAAAGTACATCAAGCGATGTGTTGGCGGACCTGGAGATACAATTCTTGTTCGTGATAAAGAGCTTTATGTCAACGGCAAGCTCTTTAAAAATCCTCAGTTTGCTAAGCACATAGATACCACTATCAATGGCAATCAGATTATTCAACCTCGACGCTCCGGCGGACTTGACAGTCGTGACAATTTTGGACCTTTTGTTGTCCCCAAAGATAGATACTTCATGATGGGTGATAATCGTGACAATTCTCACGATTCCCGTTTTTGGGGGACTGTCCCCAAGGAACTGGTACTGGGTGAGGCCATGATTATCCATTGGTCTTGGAATGATTCCAATTATCCATCACCTGATGTTTCAGTAACAGATCCGTTATCCGTTCCACGCATGTTTCTATATAATACGATTCATTTCTTTCAGAAAGTTCGCTGGGGTCGGTTGTTTAATGTTATTTCATAATGAGGTTGTGTGTCTCCGTATTAGTAGCAGGAGACAACTCCCAATATTACGAAGCCAAATCAGGCTGTTTAATCCAAATCGTTATGTAAGTGTATAAAGATTGATCTATGGCAAAAGTTGTCTGGCAACAGTACCGAATTGATATAATATGATCAATCAAATTGGCATAAGAGGAGATTTTCCAATGAGAATTATCACTAAAATGGCGCAAATATTCTTTTCTGTGGCTTTGTTGGGCATTACGGTTCAAGCTGGACCAATGATAGAGCTTCCGGAGGATACCTTTGACTGGGGAAAAGTCTGCCAGCGAGCTACGATAAGCCACTCGTTCTGGATTAAATCGGTTGGTGATGATACTCTTAGAATACTGAAAGTTGTCCCCGGATGTGGTTGTACCAAAGCGCCACTGATGGATTCCGTTCTGGCCCCAGGCGACAGCACCCGACTTGATATTCTCTTTTCCACTAAATCATATCGTGGTTTGGTGACCAAGCGACCCTATCTTGAAACAAATATTTCCGACGAGAAGATATATCTAAAGATCAAATCTCACCTGATCACTAATCCCGAAAAGGATTTACCCCTTCTTCTCCAACCTCAGAAACTTCATGTCGCCCAGGTAACTGAGAAACCTCGGCGTATTGCCAAATTCCTTATCGAGAACCGGGGTAACCGAGACTATAAAATAACACCAATCGATTGGGCTAAAGATTTTTTTGATGTCAATCTTCCGGAAATAATAAAGGCGGGTGAAACGGTAGAGGGATCGATAAAAGTTCACGAGGACAAAACCATGGAAGAGTTTAATCATTCATTGACTTTTTCAATTGATGATAAAGATCAAACGAGATATACAATTCCGGTCGAGAGAATGGTCCGAATAAAAAAGCGGGATGCTGCGGGAAACAGTAGTAATTGATTTTTCTTCAGTATCGAACCATAGCATATAAATAACAGGTTTCTTGGGTTTAACCGAGAGACCTTTTTCTTGAAGACTAATCTACAGTTGAACAATAATAGGGGTAGTTATAGTGGGAAGAAACATATCGTACGATGATTTGTTGCAGGCTTGCCTCGACTCCACCGAGAACAATCGGCGAGGTGTTGGAAGATGGGTTTCTCGATCATGGGAGTTTCCTTTATCAAGTAATCAATGCCATACGCTTTCGCAACTTGCTTGCGAGCATCGCGGCCAGGAATGTGCTTAAGGCCAAACTTTTTAGACATCAATATTGTGAAGTACAGGCCAAGCCAATAAAAATAGTCCATGTCGTTCTCGATTTCTTCAATGCTGATAGAAAAGTCGAGATGATGGATCACTCTCTGGCGTTTCCTATCAATGCTGTCGATCCTATCTTGGAAATACTTGAACTTCCCCGTCTTAAATCCAGCCTGTGCTGGTGAGCGTATTGTACTTAGGAGTTTTGTTTTGGTCCCCTGTTGTCTTCATGTGGGACTCTCTCTGGATTCCCCTAACTTCACAAACGAAGTGCAACACTTGTATAAGGTGTTGTTATGGGACAAAAGTACAATCAAATCAAC